>JAISFB010000150.1 GCA_031263805.1 Oscillospiraceae bacterium | reverse complement strand
GAATAGACTATCGCGTTCGCGGGTATGCAGAGCAGCGCCGTGACGGCTATCCCGAGCGCCCCGGCGGAAAATCCGATGATCAGCGTCTCCGCGTTGAACACGCGCGCTATATCGCGCTTTGACGCGCCGATAGCGCGCAGCACGCCGATTTCGCGCGTGCGCTCCAAAACTGAAATATACGTGATTATGCCGATCATGATCGACGACACGACAAGCGAGATCGACACAAACGCAATGAGGACAATGCTTATGGCGTTGATAACGACGGTCACGGAGCTCATAAGCAGCCCGATGTAATCCGTATACGTCACGTCGCCGCCTTTGCCGCGTTCTGCCGCGCTACGCGCGGCGTCATTGCTATGGCGAACGGCTCCGCCGTTCGACGCGGCACGGGTATTATCTGTGAACTCAGCGGAGCTGAGTTCAACGGTCGCCGCCGCGTTGTAGCGCGCGATGAAGTCCGCCACGGCGTCCTTGTTCTCAAAGCTCGACGCGTAGATGCTTATGGCGGACGGGTTGTCTATATCCGTCGCGCCGAGCTTTTCGAGATTTCCCTCATACGTCGCGTCAGTCGCCGGAGCTGCCGCCGCCATATCGTTCACCATAGCGACAAGCTGCTCGTCCGGGATCCCGAGCGCCTGCGCCTGCTCTATGCTGTCCGCCGTCCTCTGGCGCTCGGCCTCGTCGGGTATCGCGTTTATATACGCGATGACCTCGTCCATCGTTTTGAATATGACGGGCTCCGGCGCGGCGAACGGCAGCCCCGTGAACACGTCCGTATCCGGATCAGCTTTCTGGCTTTTTACGATCTCGGACTCGCTTGCTGAGGTTATGACGTTCCGCATAAGCTCTTCCGTGTAGCCGATATATACGTCGGAGGCGACGGCGGCGGCCCCGGGCTTCGGGCGGAGTATGCCGACGAGCTTCACCTTGTCGGAGCGCTCCGCGAGCGCGCTCATATACAAAGCGTCCCCCGATCTGTCTTGCCAGCCTTCGCCCGATTTCGCGTATACGCTGTGGCGCGGGATCACCGAATACTCAAGGGCGAGAATTTCTTCGTAGGAATAGCTCGCGGCGGCCTCGTCGAGCGTTTCGCCCCTCTTCATAATGCGCGAGAGCATTTCGTCAATATCGGCCTCCGTTTTGAGCCCGAGAGCATAGAGCATAATGTCCGGTATCTCATTGCGGTCCGTGACGATGAGCGCCGCCTCGCTTCCGCCCTGCGGGATCGAGCCCGCGACTACCTCATACTGCTCGGCGATAAATTCGCGGTTCGGTATCAGCGGGCGCCACATTTCGATGTTTTGCCGCCCGCCGAACGCCGAGGCGTCCATCATATTCGTCGCCGCGCCGCTTGAAGCTCCCGCGCTCCCGGCGCCCGTACTGCCGGATGCGCTGAACCGCTCGAGTATGCGGCCGGGATTGACCTGCTCCAGCCCGCCGCCGGGGACCGCGCGGTAGAGATTCAACGGAACGTTGTAGGAATACGCGACGGCGGTTGAAATGCCGCGCATTTCCTCCTCGTTCGCGTCGATATACGCTTTCAGCGCCCGCAGGTCGTTGTGCTTGACGCCGCCCATAACGGTGTTCATCATCTTTTCCATAAACGTGTTCGTGTACACTCGGTCGAGCGGGTGTTCCTCAAAAAGCCCTTCGCCGGTGAAGGATTGCAGCAGCCCGCCGAGGTCCATAGCGTCGGCCTCTATCATTATGGGGTAAGAGCTGAGCGTATTGCGCTCCGTTTCGTCTATATACGTCTGCAAACCGTTTGAAAGCGAGAGGATAAGCGCTATGCCGATTATGCCTATGCTTCCCGCAAACGCGGTCAGCGCCGTGCGGAATTTTTTAGTCAGCAGATTCGTAAAGCTGAGCGTCAGCGCCGTTAAGAACGACATCGTCGTCCGAAAGGACGACTCCGGGCCGTTGGCCCGCATTGATAATATTTGTGAATCCGGCGAAGCCGGATTCAACGCCGGCCGCCGCCCGGAGACCGGGACGGGAGCCTTGGGCTCCGCCTCACTTGGCGCCTCGTAGTCGCCTGACAGGCGACCGGGCTGTAAGCCCGTATTGTCAATATCCTTTAAAACACGCCCGTCCAGCAGCCGTATTATCCTCGTCGCGTATTTATCCGCGAGCTCCGGGTTGTGCGTCACCATCACGACGAGCTTATCCTTTGATATTTCCTTCAGAACGTCCATGACCTGAACGCTTGTCTCGGAATCCAGCGCGCCCGTCGGCTCGTCGGCAAGCAGGATATCGGGGTCGTTGACGAGCGCCCGCGCTATCGCGACGCGCTGCATCTGCCCGCCGGAGAGCTGGTTCGGTTTTTTGCGCAGTTGATCGCCCAGCCCGACGCGCTCTAAGACCGCCTTCGCCCGCGCCGTGCGCTCGGCCTTTGACACGCCGGAAAGCGTGAGCGCGAGCTCTACATTCGCGGCAACCGACTGGTGCGGGATGAGGTTGTAGTTCTGGAACACGAAGCCAATGGAAAAGTTGCGGTAGGCGTCCCAGTCTGCGTCGCGGTAGCCCTTTGTGGAACGGCCGTTTATTATCAGGTCGCCGTCCGTGTAGTGGTCGAGCCCGCCGATAATGTTCAGCAGCGTCGTTTTCCCGCAGCCGGACGGCCCGAGCACGCAGACAAATTCCGACTCCCTGAAAGACAAATCAACACCGCCGAGAGCGCGGACCTCCGTTCCCCCGGCGGAATACACCTTCGTAATGTTTTTAAGCTGAAGCAAAATATCACCCTCATCAAAAAATTATATTTTAATGGTAGCACAGCTTCTTTTCTAAAGTGTGAATAAAATGCGAACTTAATGTTAACGTCGTCCGCAAAAAATTTTGAAAAAACACGAAAAACATATTTACAAGCCGTTCCAACTATGGTAGAATAAGTCCAATGCGGCCGGACACGGCAATATCCGCGGCAATATCAGAAGCCGACAGCCCATGTAACATTTTAGATAAAATGTTACATGGGCTGTTTTTCGTTTGCCCCGCAAGCCTTTTCCGCCGCGCGGCTCGTCCCGCGCCCGTCCGTCTGCGCCTTTTGCACCTCCGAAAAGCTCCTGATTGCAGTCACTTTTCGGGTCATGTAACATTTTATCTAAAATGTTACATCGCATCCGCGGCAAGCAAGCCGCAAAAAGTATGGTGCTGACCGGCGGAAACGCCGCGGCATAAACTCGGCGAAAATCAAAAAAACGGAGGAAAAAAACAATGCGCGTAATGCAAAGACCCAAGAAAAGCCCACCGGCAAAGCTACTGGCGCTGACGCTGACGTTCGCGATGCTGCTCGGCATAGCGATAACGGCGGCGGCGGCCCCCGCGTATCCCGATATCTC
>JAISFB010000052.1 GCA_031263805.1 Oscillospiraceae bacterium | reverse complement strand
GGGACCTTAAGCCGCTCGCCCTCAAGCGCCTCCTCGGCGTTTTCTATCGAGCTCGCGAAGCCTCCGTAGAAGCTTGAAAGCACCTCGCGCCAGTCGGCGGCGCCGCTTTCGACGCTGTCGAGCGTCTCTTCCATCCGCGCCGTGAATTTAAGGTCTACGATGTCGGAGAAGCGGTCCTTCATCAGGCCCGTCACGACCTCGCCGAGCGGCGTCGGGCGCAGAAACTTACCCTCTTTTATGACGTATTCCCGGTCCATTATCGTCGATACAGTCGGCGCGTAGGTCGAAGGCCTGCCGACGCCGCTGTTCTTCATCGCTTCGATAAGCGTCGCTTCCGTATAGCGCGGCGGGGGCTGGGTGAATTTCTGCTCGCGCTTTGTGCCGAGCAGAGCTGCGGACGAGCCTTCTGTCAGCTTGGGAAGCGGCGCGTCAGGCGCTTCCTCCTCGCCGTCAGTGCCTTCGACGTACACGGCCATAAAGCCCGAAAATTTAATGAATTCGTTTTTCGCGCGGAACAAATATCCCGCGGACACGGCGTCTATCGTCATACTGTCATAGATCGCTTCCGACATCTGTGAGGCGAGGAAACGGCTCCATATAAGCTTATACAGGCGGTATTGGTCGTTCGTGAGACTGGATTTTATCTCGTCGGGGATCAGCTCTACGTCGCTTGGGCGGATGGCCTCGTGCGCGTCCTGCGAGCCGGCGCCGGACTTGAACCGCGTCGGCTGGCCGGGATAATAATCGGCGCCGTACCGCGCCTTTATGAAGCGACCCGCGTCGGCGAGCGCGTCCTCCGACAGCCGGAGCGAATCTGTTCGCATATATGTTATGAGCCCCGTGGAGCCCTCGCCGTCTATGTTCACGCCTTCATATAGCTGCTGGGCGGTGCTCATCGCGCGGCGCGGCGTCATACCGAGCTTTCGCGAGGCTTCCTGCTGCAAGCTCGACGTTATAAACGGCGGCGCGGGGCGGCGGCGGCGATCCACTCTTTTGACGGTTTCGATCGTAAACGGCTCTTTCGATATGGCGGCGACGACTTCGTTCACCATATCCTCGTTTTCAAGCCGCATTTCCTTTTTGCCCTTGCCGTGGAAGCGCGCTATGAATACCGCCTCTCCCCCGTCGGGCTTTAATTCCGCGTCAAGGCGCCAGTATTCCTCCGATATGAACGCGCGTATTTCGTCCTCGCGGTCGGTAACAAGCCTTGACGCGACGGATTGTACGCGCCCCGCCGACAGACCGCGCCTTATCTTCTTCCACAGCAGCGGCGAGAGCTTGTAGCCGACGATGCGGTCGAGAATTCTGCGCGCCTGCTGCGCGTTGACGAGGTCGATGTCTATGGCGCGCGGGTTTTCTATCGACTCACGCACCACCTTTTTCGTTATTTCGTTGAACGGCGCGCGCAGCGCCGCGTCGTCGGACAACTCGAGAAGCTCTTTCAGGTGCCACGAAATGGCCTCGCCCTCGCGGTCGGGGTCGGTCGCGAGGTATACCTTATCGGATTTCTTCGCGGCGTCGCGCAGCTCTTTTATCGTTTTCTCGTGGCCCTTGACGGGCTGATAATTCGGCTCGAAGCCGTTTTCTATATCGACGCCGAGCTTGCTTTTCGGCAGATCGCGCAGATGCCCGAGCGACGCCATAACTTTATAATCCGGGCCGAGGTAGCCCCCTATCGTCTTTGCCTTTGCGGGCGACTCCACGATCACAAGGTTGGTTTTTGCCATTAATGCACTTCCTTTTCGTATAACGCTTTTATTTGGACAGCGCGTAGAAGCCGCTGCCGAGAGATACGGCGTTTCCGTCGATTTCGAGCATCGTCATCGCGCCGAGCGCTTCCGCCGCGGGAATATCGACCGTCGCGATAATATCGTCGATATGCACCGCCTCGCCGGGGCGCGACAGACTCCGGAGCGCGCTGAAAACGGTTTTTTCGGCGCCCGTGAGCGAGTCCTCCGTTTTTTGCGCCGCTTTTTCCACTGCTTCTTGTGCCGCCTGCTCTTTCGCCGCCGCATCTGTGTCAATATATTCGTTTCCCGCCGCGCTGTCAAGCCCTTTTTCCGTCGGCTTTTGTCCCGTTATCAGTCTTTTTTCAAGTTTTTTGTCGAGCGGGGATATTTTCACGCTGCCCCCGTTGATTTTCAGCGGGAACAATCCCGCGTATTCGTTTACGATATCCTCCGGCGCGAGCATCGGTATCGCGCCGTCGCGCAAAAGCTTATTCGCGCCCGCGCTGGCGGAGGCGTCTACGTTGCCCGGCACGGCGAAAACGTCCCTCCCCTGCTCCAACGCGCGCGACGCCGTTATCAGCGCCCCGCTGCGCAGCGGGGCCTCTATGACCGCCACACCGACCGACATCCCCGAGATGATGCGGTTGCGGACGGGAAAATGATGTCCCGCGACCTCCGTCCCCGGCGGATATTCGGAAACGAGCGCGCCGACGTTTGCAACGTCCTCATAAAGCTCCGCGTTTGACCGGGGATAAACGACGTCGATCCCGCATCCGAGGACTCCGATAACGGCCCCGCCCCCTCGCAGCGCGCCAAGCGCCGCCGCAGTATCGACGCCCTTGGCCAGCCCCGTTACGACGAGCAGCCCGCGCCGCGCGAGCACGTAGCCGCAATTCTCAGCCGTTTTCAATCCGTAAGGCGTGCAGGTGCGCGTACCTACGACGGCAATCGCCGCTTCCTCGTCGATTGCCGGGAAACGCCCTTTGACGTACAGCACGATGGGCGGGTCGTAGATATTGCGCAGACGCTCCGGATACTCGGCGTCCTGTATCGTGACGACGCGCTGCCCGAGCTCGGCGCAGCGCGCCAATATCCGGCTCGGACGGGCGAGGTCTTTATTCGACAGCGCGGCAAGCTCCGACTGTGTGAGCTCCGGCGTCTTTTTCTGCTCCTCCGGGTCGGCGAAAAATACGCCTTCGGCGGAACCGAAGCGCCGCAGGAGCTTTCCCGCGGCGGACGCGCCGATGCCCGGCAGCGCCGACAGCCATACGTAGTATTTAAGTGTTGACATAGTTTTCTCGCGCTCCTTTGTACATTTCCCACATTATGATACTCGCGGCGACGCCCGCGTTGAGTGATTCGGTCAGCGGTTCCATAGGTATCGCGATAAATCCCGCGCAAAGGGCAAGCGTTTCTGCGGACAGCCCCGCGCCCTCGCTTCCGACGGCGACGGACGCGCGCGAAAGCCCCGCGTTTCCGAAATTAAGCGTCCCGCCGCCCGCCGCCGCGCCGTAAAGCGTCATTCCGCGCTCTTTCAGGCGGCGCAGCCCGTCACAGTCGCTTTGTACGACGTTTTTATGAAAAACCGCGCCCATCGAAGCGCGCGCGGTTTTCGGTCCGTAAGGGTCGGCGCAGGGGCCGATGAGTATGACGCTGTCAATGCCGAACGCCGCCGCGGAGCGTATCGCCGTGCCGACGTTTCCGGGGTCCTGCACCCCGTCTAATACAATATTCCGCGCTCCCGCCGACGCTTCGCGCGCCGCGGGTATTTTGCACGAAAACAGGATGTCCTGAGCCGTTTTCAGCGGGGAGATATAATCAAATATCTCCGCCGGGGCGCCGTAAACCGGAGCTCCGGAGCTTTGAAGCTCCGTCAGCTCGCGTCCGCCCGCGCCTTTCGCAGTCAGGACCGCCGTGATCTCGGTATCGCTCGCCATCGCCTCGCGCAGACAGCGCAGTCCGTCGCAGAGCATTTCGCCGCTCGAATATCTGTATTCGCGGTCGCGACCAAGCCGCCGCAGATGCGCGGCAGCCGCAGATCGGCGGCTTGTGATCTCCGCCATGATTCAGTCCAAAGGCTTCATCACGGGGAAAAATTGAACATCCCGGATGGACGAGCTTCCCGTCAGCAGCATAACGCAGCGGTCGATGCCGACGCCTATGCCGCCCGTCGGGGGCATACCGTATTCGAGCGCCGTTACAAAGTCCTCGTCCATCATCTCCGCCTCATCGTCGCCCGCCGAGCGAAGCGCCGCCTGGCGCAAAAATCTCTCACGCTGGTCTATCGGGTCGTTCAGCTCGGAAAAGGCGTTCGCAATTTCGCTGCGGCATATGAACGCCTCAAAACGCTCGGTCAGGCGCGGGTCGCCGGGCTTTTTCTTCGCGAACGGCGAAATTTCTATCGGGTGCTCCGTTATGAAAACGGGCTGTATCAGCTTTTCCTCGACGCGCTGGTCGAAGCATTCGTAGAGAAGATCGCCCCAGCTCGGCACCTTGCCGTCGGGCATTTTCACGCCTATCGACCCGGCGGCTTTTATCGCGTCCGCCGTGCTCTCAAACGACATAAAATCGACGCCCGTGTGCAGCCTTACGGCCTCCGCCATAGTCATCCGCCGCCAGCCGGGCGTGAGGTCTATCGTCTCTCCCTGCCAATCGACAGTATATGTGCCCAAAATACTCATCGCGGCGGAGGAGAGCACCTGCTCAAACAGCGTCATCATATCCTCGTAGTCGGCGTATGCCTGATAAAGCTCTATCATCGTAAATTCCGGGCTGTGCTTCGTATCCATCCCCTCGTTGCGGAACAGCTTGCCTATTTCATAGACTCGCTCTATCCCGCCGACGATGAGCCGCTTTAAGTGCAGCTCTAACGCTATGCGCATATACATATCAATGCCGAGCGTATTGTGGCGCGTGATAAACGGGCGCGCCGCCGCGCCGCCCGCCGTCACGTTGAACACGGGCGTTTCCACCTCCAAAAAGCCGCGCTCGTCGAGATAAGCGCGGAAATGGCGTATGAACGCGCTGCGTATCTCAAACGCGCGGCGCGTGTTTTCGTCCATTATCAAATCGAGGTAACGCCGGCGGTATTTCGTCTCCGTGTCCGTGAGCCCGTGGTATTTCTCCGGCAGCGGGCGCAACGACTTCGATAAGAGCTTTATCGACCGGCAGTGGACGGATATCTCGCCCATCCTCGTCTTGAACACGAAGCCCGAGACGCCGGCGATGTCGCCGATATCCCACTTCTTGAATTCCTCGAACGCGTCTTCGCCGACGTCGTCGCGCCGGACGTATATCTGCACAACGCCGCGGTCGTCCTTCAAGTCCGCGAAAATCGCCTTGCCCATTCCGCGCTTCGCCATTATCCGCCCGGCGAGAGTGACGTCCCGCCCCTCCAGCGCGTCGTAATTCTCCAAAATATCGCGCGAATACGACGTGCGGTCAAAGCGCGTCTCGCGAAACGGGTCTTGCCCCGTCTCGCGCAGCCGCGCGAGCTTATCCCGCCGTATTTGCAGCAGCTCTGACAATCCGCTTTCGGGCGTTACGACAATTTCCCCGCTCATACTTTCACCTACTTATATTTTTTGCTTATATTTTTGCTTCAGCTTTGCTACTTTACCTCTTTCAGCTTGAACCGCAGCTTGCCCGCAGGCGCCTCGACTACAAATTCGTCGCCCGGGACGCACCCGATAAGCGCTTTTCCGAACGGCGAATCGTCTGAGATCATATTATTCGCGGGATTGGCCTCCTGCGAGCCGACGATGCGGTATTCCGTCTCAGAGCCGTCCTCAAGGTCGATAACGAGCGCGGCCGAGCCTACGCCGACCTTGCCGTCCGTGTCCGCCGTCTCGAAGATTTCCGCGTTTTCGATAAGATTGTTTATCTCCGCGATCCTTGCGTACAGCTTGCTCTGCTCGTTTTTCGCTTCCTCATACTCGCTGTTTTCCGAAAGATCGCCGAAGGAGCGCGCCTCCTTTATTTGCTCCGCGACCTCTTTTTCGCGCACCGTCTGTAAATGCGTAAGCTCCGCGCGCAGAGCGTCAAGGCGCTCCGGGCTCATCTTGAATTTCGCTTCTTTTACTGTTTTTTCCGCCATTTTTCCTCCTGATTGGCGCCAAGAGCATTGACGCCGCAAGCTTTTTTTGCCGGTCTTATTCGGGCTCCGTCGGCGCAATTATATTTTGTCCGGGCGGTTTTGTCAAGATTATTATTCCGCCGAGCTCGGCGGCGCGTCGGCGTATGGCGTTGTAAGCCGCCGGAAGCGTAAAGCTTTCCCGCAGCGCGCCGTCGTACACCGCGGCCTTTATCCCGCCTACGCGGCGCGACCAGCGCACGCCGTCGTAATAGCTTTCGCGCGTCGCGTACACGACGCAGTTTTCGGAAAAGCGCCGCCGCGGGACGTCCGTTTCGAGTATCGCGATATCGGCGCCGAGCACGCGCTCCGGCGATGGCTCCAATATCACGGACGCGCCGGTCCGCGCCCGCAGCCCGTCTATGGCGCGGCGAAATGATTTCGGGACGTCGGCGTACACATATCTGTTCAGCCTGCACAGCAGGGCAAGCGTTTCCGACACCTTGACGCCGCCCGCGTAATAAGCGGCGCCGCGCGGATTTGACAGGCGCTCGCAGACGTGACGCGTCAGCAGATCGATGAGCTCAAGCATACAATTATCACCGACGCCAAATATATGCCCGCGTAAGTCTCACGTATGCGCCGCGCGCTGATGAAATTGAAAAAGCCCGTCTGACCGGGCTTTTTCGGCTCTGTTACGGGGACTCCCCCGCGGGCTCATACCGCGCTTGCTGCTTTTGCCGCTCTTGTCACTTTCCCGCTGCGCAGGCAGCGCGTACATACATGGACGTGACGCGGAGAGCCGTTCACAACAGCCGCTACGCGTTTGACGTTCGGTTTCCACATACGGTTGCTGCGCCTGTGGGAGTGGCTTACCTGAATGCCGAAAGAAACGCCTTTGCCGCAAAAATCGCACTTGGCCATTTGCCGCACCTCCTAATCAAATAAAATT
>JAISFB010000123.1 GCA_031263805.1 Oscillospiraceae bacterium | reverse complement strand
TTAGAGTGCAGCACCAGCCCGCCTATCCCCATAAGCAGTTCCTTCACTACGACGGCGGCGATCGCCCACGCCGGTATAAGCCCGTCTATCGTGATGCAGGAGAGCGCCGCCGCCGTCATCAGCTTGTCCCCGAGCGGGTCTAAGACCTTGCCGAGGTTTGACGTGGAGGAAAGCCTGCGCGCGATAAACCCGTCGAGAAAGTCCGTAGCCGCCGCGACGATATAGATCGACACCGCCCATACCTTCACTTCCCCGTCGTCCGCGAAATACGCGAACACGAAAACCGGCACGAGGCATATCCTGAATCCCGACAGCAAATTGGGCAGCGCTTTAAGCTTCATACGAAAATCCCCGCTCAAATGTTCAGCACTTCGGCGATAAGATTGTGATCGACGAAATAGCGCAAAAGCTTTGTTTCAGACACCGTATCCGCCGTCACGAGCCCGAAGTATCTTAAAACGACCGCCGCGAAAAGCACGATAAGCAAGCCTCGCAGCACCCCCGCCGCCAGCCCCGCTATCCTGTCAAGCTGCCGGAGCCCGGGCAGGGAAAAGACGAAGTTGATAAGGCTTCCCACGATCGCAAAGGCTATGGACAGCAGTATGAACGCCGCCGCGAACACCGCGACGCGCGAGAGCACCTTGCACAGCTTATCCGTTATCATCGAGCCGAGCGCGTAGCCCGCCTCCGCCGTCTCCGTTTTTATCGTTTCCGCTATCTTCTCCGCCGCGGGGCGGAAAAAGCCGAGCTTGCGCAGCGTCAGCATCGTCAGGCCGTGCGCCGTGGACGTATCGTACTCGTCTTCGTCGGGCAGCGCCGCGTCCTCCTCCAAAGCTTCGCCGTCCGGATTTTCACTATCTGGCGTTTCACTGTCTGCCGGGCTGAGTATGCTTTGCAGCCTGCCGTCGACTAATCCGCCTATAAAGGGGCGCAGTACGCCCGTAAACTCGTCGGAGAACGCCTCAGACGCGGCGTTTGCCAGAACGAGCGACGCGATCAACGCGACAAAGCCCGCTATGCCGCGAATGACCCCGGCGCGAAAGCCCCTGTACGCGCAATACGCGACGAACGCAACAAGCGCAATATCTATTATGACGCCAACCACCGCACTGTCTCCCCTCTCATAATTTTTCGTATAATTTCAGCTCAACCGCCCGCCCCGGCCTTTTTGCCGGATAAGACGCGGCCCTCGCGCGCGCCCAGCGCGCTGGCCGCGCCGCCGCCCCTCGGGAACGCCGCCGACGCGCCGGAGGCCTCCGGATACGACGATACCAGCCGTAATTCCCTGTCGTATATATCTAACCCGTCGCTCTGTAAAACCGCGACGCGATCCCCCGACGCCGAGAGCCATACGAGCCCGCTCGACGTTTCGAGCCTTCCGAGCTCGGCGCCGCGCTCGTCCACGGTCACAAGCTCTCCGCCTCCGCCGGGTCTCGCGAAGTGCATAACGATGAAAGCACCGCCGTCCCCGGAATACCCGTCGAGCTCACGCCCGTTGAAATCATATATTATCCGCCCCTCGCCGTTTTCCGAAATTGAGATCAGCTCTTTGTCCGCCCGCGCGATAAGGGTCCCGGAATCCATAAACGTCATCTCAAAAATCGTCCCGCCCTGATGTACATATTCCCCGCGCGGCTCCTCCAAGCGCCTCTCCATAAGAACTATTCTGCCGCCCTGCGCGGTCAGCGTCAGCGCCGCGAAGAGCTTTCCCGATCTCGACACCGCCGCGCCGAGCACCGGCCACCTTGAAGACCAGTCGTATATAATTTCCGGGACGCCGCCGGTCAGCTTGAAAAATTCCACGCGTCCCTTGTATACCCCGGTTCCGCGCGTCGTCACCGCGAATATTCCACCGCTGCCGACGGAACAGGACACTACCGCGCTCTCAAACGGCAGTGAAGCGACGACTCCGGAGCCGTCCACGACCTTAACGCTTCTCCCGCCGGCGTCGTAAACGACGGCAAGCGCTCCTTTGGACGCTATCGCGGGATTCGCCATAGCGAAGCTCTCCCGCGCCGTTTCGCCGCCCGTCCCGCCGTATACCGCGACGCCCAGCGTCCCTGCGGACACAACGGCGCTTCCGAGGTCGGCGAAAACGTCGTCAAAGCCGTCCTCAAACAGAAAAAGCGCTTCACGGTCACGCCCCGTGAGAGAGTCCCAGGCGCGCGCGAGCCCCGGAGGCAGAAGCTCTCCCCTGACGGCGCCGGCGATGAGCGCCGCCGCGACCGCGAAAAGCACGATTGCCGAAAGAACCGCCCTGACGGGGGCCTTTTTCGGCTCCGCCGCATCATATTTCACCTTTGCCCCGCTGACCGCGCTCATAAAAACATTACCCGCCGCCTCCCGCGCCGTTTCGTAAAAAATAACGCCGCTGTCAAATGGCTTTGTATTTCATACCACCGCTATCATACCACATTCTCTGAAAAAAAGATACTAAAATATTTTGAGTTCCCCCAAAACGCGGAAGCGCGCATATTACTTTCACCGCCTATTGCAAAATCGGGGATATGTCGTTATAATAGCATCATCAAAATCCCCGCCGCGCCGCGCCGCGGCATTTTTCGGAGGTAAAGAGGTAAGGATCAATGAAAAAATACGGTCTCAACGAGCTGCGCGAAAAATTTCTCGCGTTTTACGAATCAAAAGGCCAACTGCGCCTGCCGAGCTTCTCGCTCGTGCCGCAGGGGGACAAGTCGCTGCTGCTGATAAACTCCGGCATGGCGCCGATGAAGCCGTGGTTCACGGGAGAGCAGGAGCCGCCGAGCAAGCGCGTGACGACGTGCCAGAAATGCCTGCGCACGGTCGATATAGACAACGTGGGCAGGACGAGCCGCCACTGCACGTATTTCGAGATGCTCGGGAACTTCTCATTCGGCGATTATTATAAGGAAGAGGCCACCGCGTGGTACTGGGAGTTCCTGACGCGCGAGCTCGGCATAGACGAGGCGCTGCTGTATCCGTCCGTGTATTTAGACGACGACGAGACGTTTGATATATGGCGCGATAAGATAGGTATTGCGCCGGAGCGCATCACGCGTCTGGGCAAGGATGACAATTTCTGGGAGCACGGCGCGGGTCCGTGCGGCCCGTGCAGCGAGGTTTATTTCGACCGGGGCGAGGAAAACGGCTGCGGGTCGCCGGATTGCGCGCCCGGCTGCGACTGCGACCGCTTCGTTGAGATAGGCAACAACGTATTTTCGCAGTTCTCTAACGACGGGCAGGGCAACTATACGGAGCTTGAGCAGAAGAATATCGACTTCGGCGGCGGGTTGGAGCGCCTCGCGATGGTCTGCCAGGGCGCGGACAGCGTCTATGAGATAGACACGTTCGCGCGGGTAATGGAAAAAGCGTCCGAAATATCCGGCGCGCGGCGCGGAGAGTCCGGGAAGAACGACGCGTCGCTGAACATTATCAC
>JAISFB010000119.1 GCA_031263805.1 Oscillospiraceae bacterium | reverse complement strand
CTGCGCCGCAGTAACAGCGCGGCGTAGCGCTCGGGCGGGCGCGTTACGGCGGAGCGCCGTCTGTCGCGGATCGTCTCGCGCCGCGCGCGCTCGTATAATTCCGCGTGATAGTAGACCTCGCCGCTTTTTACGGCGAGCCCGGCGGCTTCAAGCGCGCGCAAAAGCTCAGAGGCTTCGCTCTCGTCCCAGAAAAAGCGCTCTGATACTTCTATAGCGTCCATTCCGCCGCGATAGCGCAGGGCCCGCCGCAGGATGTTTTGACGCGCTTCGGCGGCGTCTCGCGTATCGCGCTGCGTATCGCGCATTGTATCAGTGAGCCCGGCGGAGCCGGGCTCAAACGCTTTTTCGTATTCCCTGGCGTGTTCGGCGGCGATCCACAGGCCGGGCTCATTGAATCCGGCTCCGCCGGATTCACCAATATTATCAATACGGGCCTGCGGCCCGGAGTCGCCCATTTGGGCGACTATGTATTTGACGCGGCCCGCGCGGGCGAGGGACTCGAACCATTCGGGCGGCGCGTCGATGTCGCCCGCGGCGGCCTCGCCCTCAATCATCAGCCGCGTGTGCAGCGCTTCCGCGTTTTCGGGCGGGGCGCGGCGCTCGCCGGCGTTGTCCAGCCGCGCCTGTGACGGGGGCAGCAACTCCGCGATATTCGCGCCGGCCTCGCGTACGGCGGCGCGTATTCCGGCGGGCGTGGGCGAGTAATCGTACATAAAACCGGCCTCAACGGCGCGGCGCAGGGGGAGGGAGAACGGCGACGGCGCGTCCGTATACACTTCGCGGACGTGTATCTCGCCGCTTTTTATCGCGCGTAAAACTTGCATCGCGCGTTCGATGTCCCATAAGTCCTCAAAGCACTCGCGAGTTGTCTCGCGGACGAGAGGATGTTTTTCGTTTCTCACGACGGCATCAAGCATCTCGGCGGCGCGGAGACGCTGTACCCAAAGCGGGTTGCGCCCGCGCGTTTTCGCGCCCATCATCAGCGCCCTCGCGGCGTTATATCTGAAAGACATTGAAAACAGCGGCGTTTCGGGCAAAACGGCGCGCAGATACGCCTCCGCTGACGCTTCGTCTACAGCGCGCAGCACGCCGTCCGGCAGGCCGTCTTCGGAATATGGGAACAGCAAAAAGCCGTCGTCGTCGTCAAATTCGCCGATGTCCATACCGGTAAGCTTTTCCGCCGCGGCGCGGGCGAGCAGCGCCAGCGGCGCGTTTACGCGTCCGCCGAAAACGGAATGTATCATAAGCTGGCCGATCCCCGTGTCGTCCGTGAAATGCTCGGCAATTATCGTTCTATCGTCGGGGAGGATGCCCGTTGCCTCTATCTGACTCGCGATATGCGCCGCGGCCCGGCGCGCCGAGTCTGTGTCCGCGCCGAGCTTCGCAATCTCCGCCTCGACATCCGGCGAGCGCGCGAGAGCGCGCAAAAGCTTTCCGAAGTGCGCGCCCGTCTCATACGCCCGTCCTCCCCAGTCGCCCTTCCAGAACGGCGCGGAGGCGCCGGCGGTATCCGTCGGAGAGACGATTATCGTGTCGCGCGTTATGGAGTTTATCCGCCACGCGAACGCGCCGAGCAGGAATTTATCGCCGACGCGCGCCTCAAACGTAAATTCCTCGTCCGCCTCGCCGAGCTTGACCCCCGCCTCGTTTTTCACGGCGAAAAGCCCGCGGTCCGGTATCGTCCCGCCGGAGGAAAGCGCGAGCAGACGCGTGTAGCTGTCGCCGGAAACCGTACCGCTCAGTCTGTCGTAAACAACGCGCGGGTGCGCCGGAATATCGCGCGCGTGTTCGCCGTCCCCCGCGAGCATTTTAAGCGTATCTTCAATATCTTCAGACGATATATCGCGAAACGGATACGCCCGGCGTACTATTTTCAGCGCGTCGGAAACCGTGTATTCGCCCGCCGCCGCCATCGACGCGAGGTGCTGCGCGAGAATATCCAGGCACAGCCGGGGCGGGGCGGCGCGCTCTATGAGCCCGTCCGCGGCGGCGCTTGCCGTCAGCGCGCAGTAAAGCGCCTCTGAGCTCTCGCGCGGGATGATCTTCATCAGCGACAGGCCGCCCGGGGTGTGCCCCGCGCGACCAAGGCGTTGCAGCGCGGACGCTATCCCCCTCGGGCAGCCGATTTGCAGTACGGTGTCGACAGCCCCGACGTCGATGCCAAGCTCCATAGAGCTTGTCGCGGCGAGCAGACGCAATTCTCCGCGGCGAAGCTTTTCCTCCGTTTCGCGGCGCTGCTGCTTTGATACGCTGCCGTGGTGCGTCAGGGCGAAGCCCTCGCCCATGCGCTCGTTCACGTAATGCGCCAGTTTTTCGGCGGCGCGGCGGTTTTCGGTGAAGGCGATGACCGTTCTTGTCCCGGCGCAGGCCTCGGCGGCGACGCGGGCAAGCTCCGGCCAAACCGTCCCCTCGGGCAAAAGCCCGCTTTCAGGGAACGGCGACACGACGCGTATTTCAGAGTTTTTCACCTGCTTCGGCGCGACGATCTCGGCCCCGTCGGGCGATAAATACTCCGCCGCCGTTTCAAGCGGCGCGACGGTCGCCGACAGCCCTATGCGCTGGACGTTATGCGCGCACAGCGCGTCCAACCGCGCCGCCGAAAGCATAAGATGCGCCCCGCGCTTTGTGCTTATAAGCGCGTGCAGCTCGTCGATTATCAGCGCCCGCGCGGAGCGCAGCATATTCCGCCCGGACTCGGATGTCAGCAGCAGATACAGCGACTCCGGCGTCGTTATCAGAATATGCGGCGGCTTTTTCAGCATACGCCGCCGCTCGGCCGCCGTCGTGTCGCCCGTTCTCACGGCGGTCGTTATAAGGGACGCGCCGGCGGGAAGCTTCTCTTCGCGCTCTAAGGCGGCGATCCCGTCTATCGGGCGGCGCAGATTTTCGCGTATATCCTCCGCGAGAGATTTCAGCGGCGATACGTATATCAAAAACAGTTCGTCCCGGAGCTCCCCGCGCCGCGCCCGCTCCGAAAGCTCCGATATGAACACAAAAAAAGCCGCGAGGGTTTTTCCCGCGCCCGTCGGAGCCGAGGCCAGCAAGTTTTTACCGGCTTCGATAGCCTCCCACGCAAGCGTCTGAACGGAAGTGGGCGCGCCGAAGACGCGCCCGAACCATCTTAAGGCCGCGGAACCGGTATCCATCCTTTACTTCCACTCCTGTTTTGTTTTATCCGCCGGGCGGGCGCAGGCCCGCCCTATTTTTATCAGCACACCGGCGGCGGTTCCGCCGCCGGTGTGCGCGCAAGCTTGTGCTCGCGCTTGTAGTTGTACATTTTTTCGTCGGCCGCCGCCAAAAGCTCGCTCGGAGAGAGCTCGTTGGAGTCGGTCACGGCGACGACGCCGTAGCTCATACTGTGGAAATACCGGGCGTCCGGCTCGTCGTTGCGCTTGAGCAGCCGCACGCGCAGGGATTCGAGGTGCGACTGCGCGCGGTTTTCATCCCAACCCTCGGCCAGCAGCATAAATTCGTCGCCGCCGAGACGGCAGATGACGATATCCGGCGAAAAGCCGCGCAACACGGCCGTAACGGAGAGGATATATCTGTCACCCTCGTTGTGCCCGAATTTGTCGTTGACGTATTTCAGGTTGTCTATATCCACGAAGCAGAGCATAAAATCCCGCTTTTCCGCAGTCCACTGGTCGAGCAGGCGCATACCGAAATGGCGGTTGTACTGCCGAGTCAGCGTGTCGCGGTAGGCCGTGTTTTCCAGCTCGCGGATATGCGCCCGTTCCTCGCTTACGTCCGAGAGCACGAATACTACGGACGGCTTTTCCCGCCAGGTGATCGGCCTTATCATGGCCGAGAAGCATTGCACGATACCGCTGTCGTCCAGTTCCACCTCGGCGGAGCGGCTAGCCACGGAGGTCTCGGTCTCGGCGATAATGTCACTCATCCAACGCCTCAGCTGGGGCAGAAAATCCTCCGCGGCAAGTATCTGCGTCACGGAGTAGTTTGAAAACAGCCATTCGCCCGTGGAGCGCTCCACTACGGCGATCCACTGCTCGCTTTCGCGCGTCACGGTCTCAAACAGGTCGTTTGACTGCTCGAGGGCGCGGGTCTTCTGGCGGGAAAGCTCGATTTCGCGGGCGAGGGCGACGTGGCGTTGCTCAAGCTGCTTCGTCATCGTGTTGAACGCCGAGGCAAACTCGCCGAGATAATCGACGTGCTGGCGGTAATCGCCCTTCGCGACCTGCTGGGTCTGCCACGTCAGATGCTTCAGCGTCGCGTGGAGCGCCTTCAGCGGCGCGGCCATTTCGTTGTCGTGCGACGGCAAGGGACAATTGAGTTCCCCTTTCGCCAAAAATTTCGCGAACGTGCGCGTCTCAGACACGCAGTCCGCGAAAAATTCAAGACCCTGACCAAGCTCCCTGAAATTTTCAGGAAGCTTTTCCAAGTCCATATTTGCCCGCGCGGGGTCGTAAAGGACGTCGCGCAGATACTCAAACAGATATTCCGAGGGCTCCATTCGCTTTACCTCGTAGTTTTTAATTATGCTGCGGCGGCAATTTCGATTATGCCGCCGCGCAATTATTTTTTGAGCGCCGTGCCGTTGAAGCGGCAGACTCTGTCGCCGTTCGCCCAGCAGTCCACCTCGCGCACGTCGTATTTTTCTCCCGTGAACGCCTCGAGTATGCCGGCGATGAAGCCTTCGTCGTACGTACACACGGTCTCGTTCGTCACGGGGAGCCCGCTGCAATCGAGGTCTTGCCCGACGGTCAGGACGATATTGCCCGTCGCGGCGTCGAATTCCTCCATACGCAGGATGCCGATTTTCAGGCTTTTGAGCGTCGTCTGAAGATTTTCAAGAAATTCCCCGAAATCCCCGTCGAGCTTCAAATTGTTCTTTGCGAATTCGGTGCCTGCGAGGTATCCGCTGTCGCGGAAATGCCTGTCCGCAGTCTCAACGCCGTATTCCCGCGTCAGTATATCGAGCATCGTATACTGCATCAGGCGGTACACAAGCACCGGCATATCCTCGCCGAGGTCGCCCC
>JAISFB010000168.1 GCA_031263805.1 Oscillospiraceae bacterium | reverse complement strand
CGGCGCAGCAGGCGCTTTACCCGCGCGACGAGCTCCATCATACCGGGCGGCTTGGCGAGATAATCGTCCGCGCCGAGCTCTAACCCGCGGACCTTGTCGTATTCCGTGCCGCGCGCCGTGAGCATCATAACGGGCAGCCGCGCCGTATCGGGCGCTTCGCGCAGACGGCGCAGTATCTCCAGCCCGTCCTCCCCGGGAAGCATGATGTCCAGCAGCACAAGGCTCGGCGTCTGCGCGCGCAGAGCCTCCCAGAACTCTGTAGCGCTCGGGAAGCCGCGCGCCTCAAGCCCCGTGTTTTTAAGAGTGTAGACGACAAGCTCGCGTATGCTTTCCTCGTCTTCAACAAGATAGATCAAGTCTTATCCGAACCTCCCCGCTATGTAATCCTCCGTGCGTTTATCGCGCGGCTTTGTGAACACAAGCTTCGTCGCGCCGTACTCGACAAGTTCGCCGAGCAGTAAAAACGCGGTCATATCCGAAACGCGCGCCGCCTGCTGCATATTGTGCGTTACTATGACTATAGTATAAGACTTTTTCAGCTCGACGGCAAGCTCTTCTATTTTCGCGGTCGATATGGGGTCAAGCGCGCTCGTCGGCTCGTCCATCAGCAGCACCTCGGGGCTTACTGCGAGCGCGCGGGCGATGCACAGACGCTGCTGCTGCCCGCCGGAGAGAAACAGGGCGCTTTTCGTCAGCCTGTCCTTCACCTCGTCCCAAAGCGCCGCCTGCCGCAGCGAGCTTTCGACTGCCTCGTCAAGGCTTGCCCTGCCGCGCGTTCCGTGCGTGCGCGGGCCGAAGGCAACGTTGTCGTAAACGCTCATCGGGAACGGATTCGGCTTTTGGAACACCATTCCGACGCGCCGGCGCAGCGTATAAACGTCGATGTCCCCGTAAATATCCACGCCGTCGAGCATAACGCGCCCCTCGACGCGGCAGCCCTCCGCGAGGTCGTTCAAGCGGTTTATCGTTTTGAGAAGCGTGGATTTTCCGCAGCCGGACGGCCCGATCAACGCCGTTATCCCGCGCTCCGGCGCCGAGAGAGAAACGGAGCGCAGCGCCTGAAAGCCGCCGTAATATAAATTCAAGTCCTCTATATCTATTTTACCCATTCAAGTCCTCTTAAAGATTTTTTTGGCCGGAGCCGCCCGTGAGACGTCTCGCGGCGAGCCCCGAAAGCGCGTTCAGGGCAGCCGTCAGCAGCAGCAGGACGACGGCCGTCGCGTATGCCTGATCGACGTAAAATCCCTCGTTCGAGAGCACGTACATATGCACCGAAAGCGTTCTGACTGACGAAAATATGCTTTTCGGGAGCTCCGTCGCCGTGCCGGAGGTGAATATCAGCGCCGCCGTTTCTCCGACGGCGCGCCCGACGGCGAGGATCACCCCCGCAAGTATGCCCGGCGCGGCGGCGGGCAGAGTTATCGCGAAGACGACGCGCAGCCGCCCCGCGCCGAGCCCGAAGCCGCCCTCCCTGTACATATCCGGTACGGACAGCAAAGCCTCCTCCGCCGTGCGCATAATAAGCGGGAGCAGCATGATAGCGAGCGTGACCGCCCCCGCGAGGAGCGAATAGCCCAACGCCTTGTTGAAAAGCAGGGCGCCGAACAGCCCGTAAATTATCGACGGTATGCCCGAAAGCGTCTCCGCCGCGAGGCGCACGACCTTGACAAGCTTACTGCCCCGCCGCGCGTATTCGGCCAGAAACACGGCGGAGAATATCCCGAGCGGCGCCGCGAGCGCGAGGGCGAGCGCCGTCATTATCAGCGTGCCGGCGATAGCCGGGGTCATAGACACGTTTTCGCTCGTGTACTTCGGCGCGAACAGCTCCGGCGTCAAATGCGGCACGCCTTTTATCAGAATATACCCGACGGTGAAGGCGATTATCAGCGCCGTCACGCAGGCCGCCGCCGTGACGAGCAGGCGCAGCAGCAGCGCCGCCGGTCTCCGCCGGAGCGCGAAAAGCGTTTTCATACCGGTCGCTTCCCCCTCCCGAGCGCGAGCAGGACGTTTACGGCGAGCGTGAATACAAAAAGCGTCAGCGCCGTCGCCGCCAGCGCCTGCCTGTGCAGATCGGCGGCGTAGCCCATTTCCAGCACGATATTCGCCGTCAGCGTGCGCAGACCGTGAAGCGGCCCGGACGGCATCGCCGGTTGGTTCCCCGCGACGATAACGACGGCGGTGGCTTCGCCTATCGCGCGTCCGACGCCGAGTGCGACGCCGGACGTGATCCCGGATTTAGCAGCCGGCAGCAGGGCGGAAAACACGGCGCGCTCGTGCGTCGCGCCGAGGGCGAGCGCGCCCTCGTAACAGCTTTCCGGTACAGCGCGCACGGACGTGTCCGTAACGCTTATTATCGTCGGCAGTATCATAAGCCCGAGCAGTACGGACGCCGTGAGCATACTTTTCCCGCTGACCCCGAAAACGGACCGCACCGCGGGCACCAGCACCACAAGTCCGAAAAAACCGTAAACAACGGACGGGATCCCCGCAAGAAGATTGACCGCCGACCGGAAGCCCGGGCGCGCGCGCCGCGGGCAAAACCGCGCGAGGAATATCCCGGTCAAAATGCCTGTCGGCGCGCCGAGGGCGACGGCCCCCGCCGTGACGTAAAGACTGCCGAGTATCATCGGGGCGACGCCGTATATATCGTTGCCCGGGCGCCAAACCGTGCCCGTCAGGAATTTAAGCGCCCCGATTTTTCCGAAAGCGGGTACGCCGTTCGCAAGCAGGAACAGGCATATCAGCGCGACGCAGAGTATGCACACGCAGGCCGCCGCCAAAAACACGGCGCGCATTATTTTTTCTTTCATTCGTCCCCAAAAATATATTCCG
>JAISFB010000163.1 GCA_031263805.1 Oscillospiraceae bacterium | reverse complement strand
GTCGAGCCGGTAGTCGAGAGTTAAGTAGTGGTTGTGCCCGTAATAATACGGGGCGCCGCCGCGAAGCTCCGCGATCCCTTTGTGCAGCTCGGTCACGAGGCGTATGTTTTCCGGGTCGGTGAAGATGATGTTGTTGGACAGCTCGGACTCGTAGTCGTAGTCGTAGCGGACGTCTTGTCTTTTGCCGTATATGAATATGTCTTTGCCGTCCAGCGCCGGCGTGAACCGGCGCGACAGTTCGGCGGCCTTGACGCGCGCGGGGTCCGGCACGCGCGTTTCAAAGCCCGTGAGGTCGAAGCTCAGTACGGCTAAAAACAGAAACGCGGCGGCGGCGAAGGCCGCGCCGTGAGCTAACGTGCGCCGGTTGAAGACGCGCACGTTCTTTTTCATCAGCATCCGCGCGGCGAGAAGAACCAGCGCTGCGCCGACGACGCTGCCTAAATTATACGGAAAGCGTCCCCAGCCGGCGGATTGGAATATCACGGACATAAGCGTCATCCCGGCGAACGTGACGACGAGCGTGAAAACGGTCTCGAACGCCGGAAAGACCACGGAGTCGCCCGCGCGCTCAAGCGAGCGGCGGGAGTAGAGCGCCGCGCCGGCGGCGTACAGCGCGGGGACCGCCAGCGCGTAGACGGTTATCCACACGGGCGAGCGGGCCCGATCCGCGAAAATATGTAAGACGGGCGTGAGGCGGAAAATCAGCGCCTCCAGATAATTCGTGAACGTATAGCCGAACAGCATTTCCTGAAAATAGACCGAGCTGAGCATCAGCAGCCCCAACAGCACCGCCGCGAGAAATCCCGCGACGCCGATGCTCGCGATGACGTTGCCCGTCAGCATGGCCGCGACGTGGAAAAGCGCCGTGTAAAGCAGCGCGAGCAGCGCCAAAAGCGCGAACGACGCGAGCATCCGCCCGCTGAAACCGTCCGCCGTCGTGAGCACGGCAAACGTCACCGTCATGGGCGCGAGCGTCATGACGGCGCAGGAGACGAAATTCGTACAGTAAAGCCGCCCGCGCGTCAGCGGCAGCGTGTGCATAGCGGCGACGGAGCCGGGGGAGAACATATACCGCAGCGTCGTGACGGACGCGATGAGAGGGAACGCCAATATGAATATGACGAAAAACGGATTGCTCGGACGCGCCGCCCTAGCGAGAAAGTTGGTCCGGTTGTAGCTCTCCATAATAAACGGGAAGATGCCGGCGAAGAACCAGCAGATCATACCGATGGCGGGGATCGCCCAAAAGCGCTTAAGATTTTCGCGCAACAACGCGCCTGAGAGCCCCAAATACTGTTTGAAGCCCTGCTTAGAATATGATGTTTCCGAGCGCACTGTGCTCACCTCCAAGTTCGTAAATAAAAATTTCCTCAAGCGACAACGGCAGCATATCGAACACGAGCGGGTTTTTCGCGCCGATCACCTCGCGCACGGTTTCTTCCGGGCTTCTGATGATCAGCAGCTCGACGGTGCCGCGCGTCTCGCGGTGCAGCACGTTCAGCCCGTCGTAGCGCCCCTCGTCCGGAGTGCCCGCCGGGAACGCGGCCTGTACCTTGTGTATATCGGACTTGAGCTCGTCCAAATCGCGCTCGATGAGCATTTTTCCGCCGTCGAGTATGCCGATGCTGTCGCATATGCCCTCCATCTCGCGCAGATTGTGCGAGGACACGAGCACCGTCATATTGCGCGAGGCGACGTCGTCCACTATGCACTTCCAGACGAGCTTGCGCACGAGCGGGTCGAGGCCGTCTATCGGCTCGTCGAGTATGAGATAGTCCGGCATGGCGGACATCGCGAGCAAAAACGCGGCTTGCTTCTGCATACCCTTTGAAAAGCGCGTCACGCGGCCGCGCTCCGGCAGGCCGAGCTTTTCGCGCATTGCGGCGTACCGCTCCGCGTTCCAGCTCGGATACAGCCGCCTGTAAAACGCGGCGCACTCGCCGAGCCCGTAGACGCCGAAGAAATACAAATCGTCCGGGATGAAGCCGACGCGCGCTTTTACCGCCCCGTTTTCATACACCGGCTCCCCGTCCATTCGCGCCTCCCCCTCGTCCGGGCGCAGTATGCCGACGGCGGCCTTGAGCGCCGTGGTCTTGCCGGAGCCGTTGACGCCGATGAGCCCGTAGATCGAGCCTTTTTTGACGTGCAGATCGAGCCCGTCGAGCGCGCGCTTTTTGTCAAATCGCTTTGTGAGTCCTGTGATTTCGATCATAGTCCGTTACCTCCTTTAGTCTTTTCAAGTATCCCGTCAAAAATCGCGCGTATCTCGTCCGCGCCGGCGCCCGCGTGGCGCAGGTCGAGCACGGCGCGGCGCAGCGCGCCGGACGCTAAGTCCCGGGCGCGCGGGTCGGGCGCGCGCTGCTCCGGCCCGGACACGAACGTGCCGAGACCCGGCGTGGAGTACACGTAGCCCCTCGTCTCTAACTCGCGGTACGCCTTTTGGATCGTGTTCGGATTGACGGTAAGGCTCTCCGCGAGCTCCCGGACGGACGGCAGCTTTTCTGCGGCCGTCAGGACGCCGGCTAATATGAGGTCGCGAATGTTGTCCGTGACCTGCTCATAAATGGCCTTCCTGCTCCGCAGGTCGAGCGTAAACATATGCATCGGCTCCTTTCTTAATTT
>JAISFB010000054.1 GCA_031263805.1 Oscillospiraceae bacterium | reverse complement strand
CGCGTTTGAGCCACCGTGACGCGTTTTCCGGCTATCACCCGCTCGTGGGTTTTTTATATTTCGCGCTCGTAATGGTGTTTGCGGCGGTGTTCATCAGCCCCGTCTGCCTGGCGTCGTCGCTTGTCTGCGCGCTCGCGTACTCTATCTATTTAAACGGCGCCCGGGCGATACGCTTTAACCTGTTATATATGCTGCCGATGCTTATTTTCGCGGCGCTTATCAACCCCGCGTTCAACCACGAGGGCGCGACGATCTTAACGTATCTGCCGAGCGGGAATCCGCTGACGCTCGAATCCATTATATACGGCATAGCGGCGGCGGCTATACTCGTTACGATGATCACGTGGTTCTCGTGCTTCAGCGCCGTTATGACGTCGGACAAGTTTGTGTATCTGTTCGGGCGCGTTATTCCGGCGCTGTCGCTCGTGCTGTCGATGTCGCTGAGGTTCGCGCCGAGGTTCAAGGCTCAGCTTAAAATAATCTCCAACGCGCAAAAGTGCGTCGGGAGGGACGTTTCAAACGGAAGTCTTTTAAAAAAAGCGCGGCACGGCATAAGGATTTTATCTATCATGGTGACATGGGCGCTCGAAAACGCCATCGAGACAGCGGACAGCATGAAAAGCCGCGGCTACGGACTGCCGGGCCGCACCGCGTTCTCCATTTACCGATTCGATAAGCGCGACGCGCTGGCGCTGGCATTCGTTGCTCTCGCGGGCGCGGCTGTCATCGTCGGCGGCGCGATGGGCGCGTATTATTTTCGATACTTCCCGACGGTGCGCGGCTCGGCATTTTCGCCCGTGTCGTTTTCGATGCAGCTCGTATATTTCGCGCTCGGCGCGCTGCCCGTATTTTTGAATGTGAAAGAAGACCGCAAATGGAAAGCTATCGCGTCGAAGACCTGAAATTTACCTATCCGGAGCGCGCAAAGCCCGCGTTAGACGGCATATCCCTGACGGTGGGCGACGGCGAATTTGTTACGCTCTGCGGCCCGTCCGGCTGCGGGAAAACAACGCTGCTGCGCCAGCTAAAACCCTCTCTTTCCCCGCACGGCGCGCGAAGCGGGCAAATATTTTTCGAGGGCGCGGAGCTCTCACAGCTTGACAGGCGCGCTCAAAGCTCTAAGATCGGCTTCGTCATGCAAAGCCCCGAAAATCAGATCGTGACGGATAAAGTCTGGCACGAGCTGGCGTTCGGCCTTGAAAGCCTTGGGCTTGACACGCCGACGATACGGCTTCGCGTCGCCGAGATGGCGTCGTTTTTCGGCATACAGACCTGGTTTTATAAAAACGTGTCAGAGCTTTCCGGCGGGCAGAAACAGCTTCTCAACCTCGCGGCGATCATGGCTCTCTCGCCGAGCGTGCTGATCCTCGACGAGCCGACAAGTCAGCTCGACCCTATAGCGGCGTCCGAATTCCTGGCGACGATCGGGAAAATAAACCGCGAGCTCGGCGTCACCGTGATACTTACCGAACACAGGCTTGAAGAGGTGTTCCCCCTGTCAGACCGCGCCGTCGTTATGGACGGCGGGAAAATAATCGCCGACGGCGCGCCGCGCGACACCGGCCTCGCCCTGCGCGAACGCGGGCACGGAATGTTCCTCGCGATGCCGGCGGCGATGCGCGTGTGGGCCGCTTGCGGCGACGACCTCGGCGGTAATGCAAATGTCGGCGGCGAGTGTCCCGTCACGGTGCGCGACGGCGCGCGATGGCTGTCCGGCAAGCCGATAACCCGGCCCGTCGAAACGCAAAGCGCCCCGCGCGTAAATTCCGATAATGCCCCCGCCGTCAAGCTTGAGGATATATGGTTCAAATACGAAAAGGACGCGCCAGACGTTGTAAAAGGCCTGACGTGCGAGGCGTTTCCCGGAGAACTGTTCGCAATTCTGGGCGGCAACGGCACGGGAAAGACGACGGCTCTCTCGCTCATCGCCCGCCTGAACACGCCATACCGCGGCAGAATATTTATCGAAGGAACGCCGCTCGACAAAGTCCCAAACCTGTTTGACGGTCTGCTCGGCGTCCTGCCGCAGAACCCGCAAACGCTTTTCGTCAAAAAGACCGTGCGCGAAGATTTACTAGAAATTCTCTCCGAAATGAAGCTTTCAAAGGACGAAAAGCAGCGCCGCCTTGCGCGCATGTCGTCCCTGTGCCGTCTCAACGGTCTGCTTGATTCTCATCCCTATGACTTATCCGGCGGCGAGCAGCAGCGCGCCGCTTTAGCGAAGGTTCTTCTCCTGCGCCCCAAAATCCTGTTGCTTGACGAGCCGACAAAGGGCCTGGACGCCGAATTCAAGCTCGCCTTCGCCGCGATCCTGAAAAAACTCACCGCCGCCGGCGCCGCCGTAATCATGGTCAGCCACGACGTAGAGTTCTGCGCGGAACACGCCGACCGATGCGCGCTTTTCTTCGACGGGGACATCGTGTCGCAAGGCGCGCCGCGCGAATTTTTCAGCGGAAACAGCTTTTACACCTCAAGCGCCAACCGTATGGCGCGCCGTGTCCTGCCATCCGCCGTCACGGTGCGCGATATAATAACGGCGCTCGGCGGACGTTTGCCCCCGCCGCCGGACCCCGCCGACCCGTCCGGCCCGGACGACGCGTCATACGAGCTTGAGCCCGAAGCTCCGCCCCCGCCGAAACCCGAAAAACCGACCCCCGGGCGTTTCGCGCTCGGCCTCGCCTTCGCGGCGCTCGCTCTGCTGTCTTTGATCGCCATTGTTTTGAATTTTGACGGGCTGCGCGCGTTTATTTCGGGCGGAGAGCTTGCGATAGGCGCCGCCGGTAACGCCGCCGACGTGTGGAAATACGTGATTATGATGCTCGGTTTCGCCGGAGGCGTTACGGGGGCCGTGCTCGCGCTGTCGCCAAACCGCGTGAAATACACGCCGCCCCCGCCGGCGATACCCGTGAAACGCCGGCTTACAAAGCGCACGCTCGCCGCCGCCGTAATGATTTTAGTGCTCATCCCCCTGACTATCTTCGTCGGATATTTTTATCTGGGAGACCGTAAGTATTACTTCATCTCCCTGCTTATAATTTTAGAGACGATCGTCCCGTTCGCCCTTGTTTTCGAGTCGCGGAAGCCGCAGGCGAGAGAACTTGTGATAATCGCCGTGCTGTTCGCCATCGCGAGCACGGGGCGCACGGCGTTTTTTATGCTGCCGCAGTTTAAGCCCGTCGTCGCGCTCGTGATAATATCCGGCGTGGCGTTCGGCGGGGAATCCGGCTTTCTTGTGGGCGCCGCCACCGGGTTTATTTCAAATTTCTTTTTCTCACAGGGGCCGTGGACGCCTTGGCAAATGTTCGCGTTCGGCGTGATCGGGTTTCTGGCGGGCGTTTTATTCAGGCGGGGATGGCTGCGGCGCAATCCCGCGTCCCTCGCCGTGTTCGGCGCCGTGGCAACCGTCGTCATCTACGGCGGGATAATGAACCCCGCGATGGTGCTGATGTATCAGCCCTCGCCAAACAAAATGATGTTTCTCGCCGCGTATTTACAGGGTCTCCCGTTCGACCTTGTCCACGCCGCGGCGACAGTGACGTTTACGCTGATTTTCTCCCGCGCGATGCTCGAAAAGCTCGACAGGATAAAAATAAAGTACGGACTGGTCGAAACGGAGGATATAAAATGATACG
>JAISFB010000199.1 GCA_031263805.1 Oscillospiraceae bacterium | reverse complement strand
CGCCGTTCATCTTCCCGCGCAGCGCCGTCCGCGCCGTCATTATATATTTGTTTATGGACATAGAAAAAGCTCCTTTATATTCGGACATAAAAATACCCTTACGCAGACCGTTTTGACTGCGCAGGGCATCCAGACATAAAGAAGCGGATCAGTCCGCCGATTTACGCGGTGACAGGCATTCAAAACAATCTTGAAAATGGGCGCACTTCTCCCTCACAGCGGCAAAACCCTGCGAAAGCATCCGGTTCTCTCTCGCCAAAAGGGCGCAACTGTGCCTTGAAGCGGCTGTTTTGAATGAACGCTTGGTTATTTCACTGCCGGGAAACGGCTCGCTTGCCTTGTATATCAACGACTTTTTCATACCTCTCACCACCTTTCTCAAATGATTTTCGGATTATATCACGGCCAAACCGGGACTGTCAAGGGATGTGGCAAATTTTATTGCGACGATTTCTTATCATTATCTGGTCTGCCCGCTGCCGTGAACGACGTATTTCAGGCTTGTAAGCTGTTCGACACCCATAGGCCCGCGCGCGTGCGTTTTCTGCGTCGAGATGCCTATTTCCGCGCCGAGGCCGAATTCCCCGCCGTCCGTGAAGCGCGTGGACGCATTGACGTACACCGCCGCGGCGTCGATTTCGTCCGTGAAGCGGCTCGCCGCCGCGTAGCTGTCGGTTATTATTGCCTCCGAGTGCCCGGAGCCGTATTTGGCGATGTGCTCTATCGCCTCGCCGATGCCGGAGACCACCTTTACCGCGAGGATATAATCCAAAAATTCGGTTTCCCAGTCCGTTTCGCTTGCCTCCGAGACCTCCGGGAGGATTTTACGCGTTTCGGGGCACCCGCGCAGCTCCGTGTTTTTCGTATCGAGCAGCTTTTTCGCTTTCGGCAGAAATTCAGCCGCGATTTCCGCGTCCACAAGCAGAGTTTCGGCGGCGTTGCAGACGGACGGGCGCGAGCATTTTGCGTTGAAAATGATATTGGCGGCGTTGTCTAAATCCGCCGTCTTTTCGACGTAGACGTGGCAGTTGCCGACGCCTGTCTGCACAACGGGCACCTTCGCGTTTTCGCAGACGTATTTTATCAGCCCGGCACCGCCGCGCGGGATCAGCAGGTCTACTGTACCCGTCAAATTCATAAGCTCACCGACGCTCTCGCGCGATGTATCCGCGACGAGCGAAATCGCATCCTCGGGCAGCCCGTTTTCCCGCAGCGCCCGGCGCATCGTCTCGACGAGCGCATAATTTGAGTCGTGCGCCTCTTTTCCGCCGCGCAGGATCACCGCGTTTCCGGATTTAAGGCACAGCGCGGCGGCGTCCGCCGTAACATTCGGCCTCGCCTCGTAAATTATCGCGACGACGCCGAGCGGTACGCGACGGGCGCTTATCCGCAGACCGTTCGGACGCGAGCTCTCGCCGTCGGAACGCCCCAGCGGGTCCGGCAGCGCCGCGATGTCCAATACGCCGCGGGCGATGCCTTTTACGCGGTCTTCCGTCAGCAGCAGCCTGTCAAGCAGCGCCGCGCGCATCCCGTTTTCGCGTGCGAGAGCAAAATCTCGGGCGTTTGCCTCAAGGATCGCCGCCGTGTCCGCGAGCAGGGCCTCGGCAATCGCCGAAAGCGCCTTGTCGCGCGCCGCCGCGCCGAGCTTCGCGAGCTCGCGCGCCGCCTTTTTTGCCCGTTCCCCCTGCGTTGCGATTGCCGATACCATATTTGACCGCTCCTTATTTTTGGATTCTCAGTTTTTACAGCCTGCGCCGGAACAGCGTTCCGACGTTTTCTCCCGCCGCCGCCGCGTAAATATTCCGCGGGTCGGCGCCGTGTGTCACTATCACGTCGATGCCGGCGGCGACGGCGATGCGCGCCGCGGCGACCTTCGTCGCCATACCTCCCGTGCCGAGCGCGCTGCCTGCGCCGCCCGCCATGGCCTCAATCCTCACGTCAATCTCATCGACCACAGGGATCAGCTTTGCCGACGCGTCGCGCCTCGGATCCCCGTCAAAAAGCCCGTCGGAATCGGATAAGATCACGAGCATATCCGCGCCGATCAGCGTCGCGACGATGGCGGACAGCGTGTCGTTATCCCCGAAAACGTGGTGCTCGGACTCTATTTCCTCAAACGCCACGGAGTCATTTTCGTTTACTATAGGTATTACGCCGAGCGAGAGCAGCGTCTCGAACGTTCCGAGCAGATTTTGGCGCCCCGCGGGCCGTTCGACGTCATCCTTTGTCAAAAGTATCTGTCCGACGGTCACTCCGTACTCTCCGAAAAACTTATCGAATATATGCAACAGCTCGCACTGCCCGACGGCGGCGACGGCCTGCGTCAGCCTGAGCTCTCGGGGGCGCTCCGGGAGATTCAATCTCCCGACGCCCGCGCCGATCGCCCCGGAGGAGACGAGCACGACCTCGTTCCCCGCGTTTTTCACGTCGGCAAGCGCGCGCGCCAAGCCTTCTATATTGCGGAAATTCAGGCCTTTTCCCGCGTGGCACAGCGTCGAGGTTCCGACCTTGAACACGATCCTCTTTTTTGACATAGCGGAGCCCTCCATTCACCAGACGACCGTCGCGAAATAGTCTTCCGCAGTCTCGGCTCTCCGTATCAGTTCAAAAGAGCCGTCGGCGCGCAGCAATATCTCTCCCGAGCGCAGCTTGCCGTTGTAGTTGTAGCCCATACTCCGTCCGTGCGCGCCCGTGTCGTGGATGACGAGCAGATCACCTATATCTATTTTCGGCAGGGCGCGGTCTACGGCGAATTTATCGTTGTTTTCGCAGAGCGAGCCCGTGACATCATATGTATGATCCGCCGGCGCGCCTGATTTGTCGACGCCGTCCCGCCCCATCACGGTGATGTGATGATACGCGCCGTACAGAGCCGGGCGCATAAGGTCGCACGCGCAGGCGTCAACGCCGATATACTCCTTATATATATGCTTCTCGCGTATAGCGCTTGTGACGAGGCAGCCGTAGGGCGCGAGCATAAAACGCCCCAT
>JAISFB010000198.1 GCA_031263805.1 Oscillospiraceae bacterium | reverse complement strand
AATATCTGCCCGCTGATGGACGAGGACGGCGCGGAGCTCCGCCCCGAGGACCCGAATATTTTTTCAAAGGCCGAGCTGATAATCGCGTTCGGCGGCGACGGGACCGTGCTTCGCGCGGCGAAGCTCGCCGTCGGGACGGATATCCCGGTTTTGGGAATAAATATGGGCGGCAAGGGCTTTTTGGCGGAAATAGAGCCGGATCAGCTCGAAGCCGTGCCGGAAATACTGCGCGGCGGCTTTGAGCGCGAAAAGCGCTTGGCGTTAGACGTCGAGCTCACGCGCGGCGGCGCGGTCATAGCCCGCGACGTCGCGATAAACGACGCTGTTTTAAGCGGAGGCGGCAAGGTAATGGAACTCAGCGTGTTCGGCGACGGGCACAAGATATCTCACTTCGCCGGCGACGGCGTCATTATAGCGACGCCGACGGGCTCTACGGCGTATTCGATGTCGGCGGGCGGCCCGATAGTGGAGCCGACGGCGCAGAATATAATCATCACGCCGATATGCGCCCATTTGCTGGAGGCCAGACCGTATGTGCTCGTAGCCGACAGGCGCGTTTCGGCGGAGGTCGGCTTCGGGAAAACCAACCCCGCATATTTTACGGTGGACGGGCGCGACAGGACAAGCGTTCTGAGCGGCGATTGCCTGAAAGCCTCAAAATCAGATAAAACAGTCTGCTTCGCGCGCATAGCCGGGCGGAGCTTTTACAGACGCGTAAACGAAAAATTGCGCACAAACGAAAAATAGGGGGATTCAAATTGAAAACATCACGGCAGGAAGCTATCATGAAAATCATAGAATCGGAGGACCTTGAAACTCAGCAGCAGCTCATCCGGGCGCTGAGGCTCGGCGGCGTCAATGCGACGCAGGCCACGGTGTCGCGGGACATCAAAGAGCTGCATCTCATAAAAGAGCTCACGCCGCGCGGCACGTACCGCTACGTTCCGGCGGTGAGCGCGGAGGAGCTCAACCACTCGGTACGGCTGAAGGCGATCTTTCGCGAAAGCGTGTCGTCGGTGGCGTCCGCGCAGAATATAGTCGTCATAAAAACGCTTCCGGGGCTGGCCCCGGCGGCGTGCTCGGCTATCGACGGGATGAAGATAAAAGCGCTCGTGGGGACTATAGCCGGGGACGACACGGCGTTTCTCGCGATGCTCGACTCCGCGACGGCGGAAGCGCTGCGCGGAGAAATACAGGAGATGCTGAAATAGCGCCGAGACGCGCCAATCGGCCGGTGTGTTATGCTTGAAACCTTACAAATTGAAAACGTCGCCCTCATAGAGCGAGCTGAAATAACCTTCGGCGCGGGGCTCAACGTCCTCACGGGAGAAACGGGCGCGGGAAAGTCCATCATCGTAGACGCGCTGAGCGCCGCGGCGGGAGGACGCGCCGCGCGCGAGCTTGTCCGCACGGGAGAAGCGCACGCGTCCGTCACGGCGGAATTTTCAGAAATTTTCGATATCCCGCCGTGGCTTGAAGAAAACGGCGTGGAGCCGGACGAGGGCGGGGCGCTGATAATATCCCGGAAAATAACGGCGGACGGGAAAAATACGTGCCGCGTGAACGGCGCGATAGTCAGCGTCTCTCAGCTCCGCGAGCTCGGCGCGCTGCTCATCGATATCCACGGGCAAAACGACGGGCGCCGGCTGCTCGACGAGCGGACGCATCTCGCTTCGCTCGACGCCTTCGGCGGCAACGCCGCGGTGCTTTCGCGCTACGGCGAAGCGTATTCCGCGCTGCGCGAAACCGAAAGGGCGCTGAAGGCGATGCTCGACGACGATTCCGAGCGCGCGCGCCGCGCCGATACTCTGCGGTATCAAATCGACGAGCTCGAGGCCGCGCGGATAACGCCGGGCGAAACGGACGCGCTGACGGAGCGCGCCGCGATACTTTCCAACGCGCTGAAGCTCTCCGGGGCGTTCGAGGGCGCGTATTCGGCAATGTACGGCGCGGAGGATACATACGGCGCGGCGGCGCTTTTGCGCGAGGCGGAACGGAGCCTTGACGGCATCGGCGAGTATTCTCAGGCGTTCGCGGAGCTGGTTTCACGCGTGCGGGATATGCGCTACGCGGCGGAGGATATCGCGGAGGAGCTGCGCGACACACTGTCAAAATTCGATTTTTCGCCCGGCGAGCTCGACGAGGTGAATTCACGGCTGGCTATCATAGCGAGAACGACGCGGAAATACGGCGGCGGCGAGCTCGAAGCCGGTGAAACTGAAGCCATTGAATTTTTGGAGCGAATAAAAAAAGAGCTGGAGGATATCGACTCGTCCGACGAGCGGCGGCAAGGCTTAGAGCATGAACGCGAAACGCGATTGTCGGAAACGAAGCGCTTGGCGGCGGAGCTCACGCGGGTGCGTCAGGAAGCCGCCGGGCGTATGCGCGTGCGCGTGGCGGAGGAGCTGTCTCACCTCGCGATGCCGGGGGTCAGCTTTGACGTCGAATTTGTCCCGAGCGAGGGCGCCGGCGGGCTCGGCGCGTCCGGCGCGGAGGACGCGCGGTTTTTGATGTCCGCGAACGCGGGGGAAGCCACGGGCAGGATAAGCCGCATCGCCTCCGGCGGCGAGCTGTCGCGCATTATGCTCTCGCTGAAAAACGTGCTGTCGGAAAGCGACGGGGT
>JAISFB010000179.1 GCA_031263805.1 Oscillospiraceae bacterium | reverse complement strand
CACACGATACTCGAGCTGCTGCTGTTTCACGCCGTCCCGCGCGGGGACACGAACCCGGCGGCGCACGCGCTGCTCGCCCGTTTCGGCTCTCTCGCCGACGTGTTCGACGCTCCGGTGTCGGAGCTCACAAAGGTCGCCGGAGTCGGCGAGGCGTCGGCACTTTTGATCAAGCTTATACCGCAGATCGCGCGGCGGCATTTGATATCGCGCGCGGCGGACGATAAGACGCTGCCGTCGCCGAGGGCGGCGGGGGAGTATATCCTGCCGTATTTTTTCGGCGAGCGCGACGAGGTCGTGTATATGATATGCCTCGACGACAGGCGCAAGGTCCTCGCGACGCGGCTTATATCGCGCGGGGGAATAAATTCCGCGAACGTCAGCGCGCGGAAAATAGTCGAAACGGCACTGTCTCTGAACGCCTCGCGCGTGATTCTGGCGCATAATCATTTAAGCGGCGCGCTTATCCCGTCGCGGGAGGATATCGCGGCGACAAAACGCGTTTCCGCCGCGCTGCGCGCCGTGGATATAACGCTGGACGACCATATCATAGCAGGCATCCGGGATTTTATGACGTTCGCCGACGATGGTGTGCCGCTGGAATAGCGGCACACCATCGTCGGCGAACTCTCATTATAACGTGCCTGCGGGCACGGGGAACGCCGCGCATTGCGCGGCGACGTTGCGCGAATGCGCGGACCCTGCGCCCGAAGGCGCGTTAAATCACAAGTGAGCGCGCGTGCGCGCTTACGACGCGGACTCTGCGCCCGCGGGCGCGTTAAATCACGAGCGAGTACGTAACGCGTGCTCGCTCGTTGCCCGTCACAGCCTCCGAAAAAATTTTTTCAAAAAGACTATTGACATCTACAATATTATATGATATATAATATTACATCATCGAGAAAGGAGAGGTTCTATGACTATCAACGCGACAGGCGCGCTGCTCGATTTATGTGTGCTGTCGGTCACCGCGCGCGGGGACGCGTACGGGTACGCGCTCACGCAGAGCGTGAAAAAAACGCTCGACGTGTCGGAATCGACGATGTACCCCGTTATGCGGCGGCTGCAAACGCAGCAGTATCTCGAGATGTACGACACGCCGCACGACGGACGCAACAGGCGGTATTACCGCCTGACGGACTCAGGGCGGCAGATGCTCGGCACACTCAGTGTGGAGTGGGAGGATTTCAAAAACCGTGTGGACGGAATACTGAAAGGAGGCGACGCGGCATGATGACGAAACAGGAATTTCTGAAAAAACTAAAAAAGCTATTGCGCGCCCTGCCGAAGGGCGAGATCGACGCCGCCGTAAGCTATTACGACGAGTATATCAGCGGCGCGGACGACGAGGCCGAGGCGATAACCTCGCTCGGCTCTCCGCAGGAGGTCGCGTGGGTCGTGGCGGCAAGCATCGCAGCGGGCGAGGGCGCGGACGGGGACGCCGGATACGTCGGAACCTTCGCCGGATCGGAAACCGGGAAAAAACGCGGCGGCGCGAGGACTGTGCTGACGTCGATCCTCGCGATCTTTGCGCTGCCGATTGTGCTGCCGCTGGCCGCGGCGCTCATAATAGTCGCGGTCGCAGCGGTGATAGCCGTACTTGCGGTGCTCGCGGCCTTCGGAGCCGTTGCGGCGGCGCTCATATTTGGCGGGCTCACGTCCGCGCTGATCGGCGTGACCGGTATGCTGCGCGATTTCGCGCTCGGGCTCGCCGTGACGGGCGAAGGGCTCGTTCTGCTCGGCTCCGGCTGGCTGCTGCTGCGCGCTTTCATATGGCTGTGTAAGCGCGTCATTGTGACCGGCGCGCAGCAGACCGGCAAGCCGTTTTTAACAAAAAGACTTGAATTTATCACACGGAGGAAAGAAAAATGATAAAGAAGACTTTGACGAAAGTGTCCGTAATAGCGATTGCCGCGGGCGTTGTGATGATACTGGCGGCGTGGGGGCTCGGCGCGCAGGGCTACGTATCGCTCGGGCTTTCCGGGCTGCGCGTCGCGAGGCACGGCGAGGCGGAAACGCTGTCGCAGCGCGGCATAACGGGCGTTAAAGCCCTGACAGTAGATGCTTCCGGCGCGGATATAGAGTTCATTCCCGCGGACGATTTCGGCTTTGACATCCGCACGTTCAGCGGATATCCGGATTGGAGCCTTGACGGAGGCGAGCTCGTCGTCAAGGAAGCACGCATCGGCGGGATATTCCGCGTCGAGTTCCCGCTGCTGTCGACGCTGACAGAGGACAACACATATATAAAGATATATTATCCGAGAGACGGCGCGCTTGATAAATTGGATATCAGCGGCGTTTCCGGCAGCATCGAGTTTCCGGGGCTCGACAAGCGCGTGCGCGAAGCGTCGTTCTCCACGGTGAGCGGGAATATATCCGTCGCGGCGCTGGAGGCCGATACGCTGAAGCTCCGTACGGTGTCCGGAAACGTCGAAATCTCGACGGCGACGGACGAGAGCAGTCTGGCGTATAAAATAGATACCGTGTCCGGCGCGGTGACGGTCGGCGGCCGCCGTTTGCACGGCGGCGCGGAGTCTCCGCCCGCTCCTCCGGGCGGGACGTCGCTGACGATCAGCACAACGTCCGGCGACGTGGATATTGAATTTGAGCCGGATATCGGCTGAACGGAGGATCGGTATGTATAAGAAACACAAAAATCTTGTCTTTACAGCCGGGACGTTTTTACTGTCCTACGGATTATGGGCTATCTGTATTTTGGGACAGCGGCTCGACTGGTTCCCGCAGGGCAGCGCCTGGTTTATGCCCTTCTATATTCTTGGCGGGAATGTGCCGCCAATTGTCGCGTACTTTATCCGCAAACGGACCGAAGACGGCTTCACGTTCAAAAAGTTCGTCAAAGACGCGTTTGCCCTAAAGCAAAAGCCGTCGCATTATGCTTTGACGCTTGTTATGGTGGCGCTGTTTTACGCCGTGGGCGCCGTTATGGGCGGCATCCAATCCGAAACGTCCCCCGGCTTGGAGGAGAGGGGCGTATCGGGGTACATCCCGCTGTATCTCACACTGATCGGCTTTCCGCTGTTCTTTTTCGGAGGCGGCTCTGAAGAGCTGGGCTGGCGCGGGGTTTTGCAGCCGGGGCTGGAAAAGAAGCTGCCGTTCATCCCCGCCACCGTCATAACGGCGGTTGTCTGGACCTTCTGGCATCTGCCTTTATGGTGGATAAACGGCTCCGGGCAGGG
>JAISFB010000149.1 GCA_031263805.1 Oscillospiraceae bacterium | reverse complement strand
GGAGGCGGCGGCGTACCGGGAACCTCGGACGGCGTTTCGCCGCCCGTCCGCCGAGTACAGCCCGTCGAGGAAAAAACCGCGGAAAATGCCGAGAAAAATGCCAAGATAAGCGCTAAAAGCTTTTTCGTTTTCATTTTTTTACCCTTTCCGTTTTTTGTTTTGCGCCTTATGGCCTTCATCATAGCACGATTCGACCGAAAGCGCAATAAACGCTTCGTTGACAGCGCCGATTTGCCCTCTGAATAAAAACCGGGAAAAGTTTTTAAGCTTTTCCCGGTTTTTGAATCTCGTATTGTCTGCGCTGAAATCTTATTGCTTGTGATTGGCGACCCAATCGAGGTCGGCGCGCGCCATTCCGAAGGTCTCCATCGGGACGCTCGGGTCGGCGGGGGCGCCGCCGAACATGGAGGGCGGGGCCGGGTATTCCTCGCCGGGGTGCTCGGCCTCCCACGTTTTGCGCTGTTCCTCCATTTGCTTGCGGAAATCCGCCATGCGCGCGGCTTGCTCCTCGGCGTCTTTTTTAAGCTGATCCATACCCTCGACGGAGGTCCACTGGATAAACTTCTTGAACGTGTTGTCGCCGAGCGGGTTTGTGAGGGCGCCGTCCGGACCGCCGTAAGCGGGGATACACATCGGCAGGCCGTTGTCGATGGCGTATTTCATCGCCTCGGCGAGCCTTACGGGGTCGATACCCGTAGCGTGGATGCTCTTGAGCATATTGATCGTGCCCTCGGACGTGTGATAGCCGGAGTTTTTCAGATGCTCGGGGCGCGTTTTGATCGCCTCGCCGATGTTGGAGTTGATGTTGGCGGGGCACTGCACGGTGACGCCGATGCCGTAGGGCTTCAAGGCGTCGTAATAGCTGTAGGCTAAGTTGTTGACGGCGGCCTTGGACACGGAATACGGCGCGTCCGTGCCGTAGCCGTCGAAAGCGCCCATCGAGGACACGACGCAGATGTGCGCCTCCTCCTTCGGCACTCCGTCCTTGCCGCCGTAAGCCTTGATCATACGCGGCACGAAGATGACGAAGCCGTTGATGACGCCGTGCAGATTGACGCCGAGCACCCAGTCATAGTCCTCGAACGTGGACGCCTCGGCGGGGCCGAACGTGTTGACGCCCGCTGTGTTGAACACCAGATGCGGCGGGCCGCCCCAATGCTTTTCCGCCTTGTCGGCGGCGGCTATGTACTCTTCGCGGTTCGTGAGGTCCATCTTGATGCCGAGGGCGTCGATTCCGAGGCCCTTCAGCTCCGCCACAGCCTTGTCGATGGCCTCCTGACGGATATCGACGATCGTGACCTTCACGCCGAGCCCTCCGAACAGCTTTGCCTGGCCGAGTCCGGCGCCCGACGCGCCTCCGGTGATGAATGCGATTTTACCTGCGTAGTTTTTCATTTGGCACACTCCCATAAAAATTTTATTTGCGGGGGTAGATTTACTGTACAGTATAATATAGGTAAACGCGGCGGTTGTCAAGATATTTTTTGACGTCGGGTTTTATTCGCGCGGGGTACGCGCTGACGCGCGACGTTTTAATGGTGAAACAGCCGGATGCCCGTAAACGCCATCGTAACGCCGAGCCTGTCGCAGGCCGCTATCACATCGTCGTCGCGTATTGAGCCGCCGGGCTGGGCGATGTATCGCACGCCGGAGCGCGCGGCGCGCTCTATATTGTCCCCGAACGGGAAAAACGCGTCGGAGCCGAGCGAAACGTCCGTCATAGCGCCGAGCCACTCCCGGCGCTCGGCGGGCGTCAGCGCTTCCGGGCGGCGCGTAAACGCCGTTTGCCACGCGCCGTCAGAGAGAATATCGGTATCGTCTGGGCCGATATAAAGGTCGATGGCGTTGTCGCGCGCGACGCGCGGGATTTCGGGCAAAAAGGGGAGCGCAAGCGTCTTTGGATGCTGTCTCAACTGCCAATTGTCCGCCTTGCCCCCCGCGAGGCGCGTGCAGTGTATGCGGCTTTGCTGTCCCGCGCCGATGCCTATCGCGCCGCCGTCTTTGGCGTACACCACGGAGTTTGACTGTGTGTATTTCAGGGTTATCAGGGCGATTATAAGGTCTCGCCGCGCGGCGTCGGGCAGATTTTTGCTTTTCGTTACGATGCTGCGCAGAAGGCCGCCGTCGATTTTTGCCGTGTTGCGGCCCTGCTCGAAGGTTATGCCGTAAACGTCGCGCGTTTCCACGGGCGCGGGCGAGTAGCCCTCGTCGATTTGCACTACGGCGTAGCCGCCGCGCCGCTTGCCGCGCAAAATCGCGAGCGCAGCGTCGGTGTAGCCCGGCGCTATTACGCCGTCCGAGACCTCGGGCAAAAGCGCGCGCGCCGTGTCCTTGTCGCAAACGTCCGAGAGCGCGGCCCAGTCGCCGTAAGAGCTTACGCGGTCCGACCCTCGGGCGCGGATATACGCCGCGGCCTGCGGGGAAAGCGCGCCTTCCGGCGCGAAGTATACCGCGCGCTCCGTATCGGTCAGCGGAAGGCCGACGGCGGCGCCGGCGGGGGAGACGTGCTTAAAGCTTGCCGCCGCGGGCAGGCCCAGCGCGTCGCGCAGCTCGCGCGCGAGCTGGTAGGAATTCAGCGCGTCGAGCAGATTTATATAGCCCGGTTTGCCGTTTAGAACGGTTATCGGCAGCTCACCCGATTTCGCGAATACGCGCGCCGGCTTTTGGTTCGGATTGCAGCCGTATTTAAGTTCAAGCTCTGTCATAGGTGATTTGCGCTCCTATTCAAGTCCGTTGATTATTATGTCGCGCCAGACGGCGCCGTCGAAGCTCAGCGCGTACAGGGAGACGCGGTTCGCGCGGTCGAGCGCGTCCCATACGCTTTCGGCGGCTTCGGCGCAGTCCGCCGGGATATCGGTGATATGTATCGGGTCGCCGGAAAAGGACGGCGGGGGATTTCCGTCGTCGTCATATGTAGAAATAAAGTGCGCTCCGGCGCCGGCGAAAGACCAGGCGGGACGTTCGCAGCCGATGCGGCCCCCGGCGGCGTAGCTTCGCGCTATGGCGAGCTCGTAGCCGCTGTAGATGTCGAGATAGCCCGATATGCGCGGGGTGTACAGCGGAGGGTCGGGCTCAAAGCTGAGTCCGTACGCGGCGTCGATGAACAAGCCGCTTGCCTCGGAATCCGCGTCGTAGCGCAGCAGTGCTTCTCGGATATCGTCCGTCTGGCTGCCGTTCGAGACGACGAAGCCGCCCGGCACGCGCCGGACGGCGTTGTAGATGACAAGGCTCGGGTCAGTGAGCTTTTCCGGGTCGAACGCCTCCGTGCGTATACCGTCCATCGTGCGGCGGAACACGCGGTTGCGGCTGTTTTCGCTGCGGCCCATAATGAAATATATGAGTATGCCGCCGCCGAGGATTATTCCGCGCCCAGGATAGCGCCGCGTGGAAAGATAGCTTTCGAGGAATTCCGCGAACGTATATGCTCTGGTGTTTCCGCTTTTTTTTGGCATTGTCATGCTTCCTCTCTGTGATCTTGAATTCGGATGATCGCCTGCTTTACGCCGGGCCGTCCTGCGGCTCGCCTAAAATTTTGACCGCGCGCCCCGTGATTTCAAGCCGCCCTTCGCAGTAGAGCGAAACGGCGGCGGGCAGTATCTTCCACTCGGCTTCCTCCATAACGCGCCGCTGGAGCGTTTGCGGCGTATCGTCCTCGCGCACCTCCACGGCCTTTTGCAGTATGATAGGGCCGGCGTCCGCCTCGCTTACGCAGAAATGCGCCGTCGCTCCGGAGACCTTTACGCCGTATTCCAGCGCCGCCTCGTGTACGCGCAGCCCGTAATAGCCCGAGCCGCTGAACGACGGGATAAGCGCCGGATGGATATTTATGATCCTGTTGCGGTACGCGCGAACCAAAGGCGGGTCGAGCACGAACATAAAGCCCGCGAGCACTACGAGCTCAATGTCAAGGTCCTCAAGCTTTTTATGGATCGCCTCCGAAAAGCTCGCGCGGTTGGCAAATATTTTGCGGTCTATGACGTATGTGGGTATCTCGGCGAACTCGGCGCGCCGGAGCGCGTAGGCGTCGGGGTTTGAGCTTATGACGGCGGTGAGCTCGCAGTTTTTGATCTCGCCGAAAATGAGCGCGTCGATGATCGCCTGAAGATTTGTCCCGCCGCCGGACACTAAAACGGCTGTTTTCACCATAAAATATCAACTCCTTTTTCGCCGGGAGTACATTCGCCGACAATTGCGGCTCGCTCTCCGGCTAAGTTCAGCGCCCGCGCGAGCTCGTCCGCGCTGCCGCTCTTT
>JAISFB010000192.1 GCA_031263805.1 Oscillospiraceae bacterium | reverse complement strand
TGGACAGATTTGCCCGTTACGGCTGCGTTTCCGCCGACATTACAGATTTGAAAATTGCCGGCAGCCTCGCGCCGGAGCTGGCGCGGCGCGGGTGGACGATGCTGCTGCACCTCGGTCCGTTGCGCAATGTAAACAGCGCGGCTTTCAGTCAAATCGGTATCAACGCCGGCTTTGACGCGATGGGCGGCGGAGTGGATATTTCGGAGCTTGCTACGTTTTTGGACGGGCTGAACAGCGCCGGGAACTTGCCGCGGAGCATTATATTCTCAATAAACCCGAACGACGACCCCATACTCAACGCGCTGTGCGGCGCGTTTCCGCAAGTGTTTCAAGGTCCGGCGTGGTGGTTCAACGACACATTTGACGGCATCAGAGCACAGCTGAGATCATACGCCGCCGTCAACGCTATCGGAACTCACCCGGGGATGGTGACGGACAGCAGAAGCTTTCTCAGTTACTCGCGCCACGAGTATTTCAGGCGTATCTTCTGCGACTTTTTGGCGGAGGCGGCGATACGCGGCAAAGCCGGCTTCGACACGCTTGGCGCTATCGTCAGGCGCGTGTGCTATGAAAACGCAAAACAAATTGTAAATCGCAAAGCAAGTTGAAAATCGCAAAGTAAATTGAAAATAAGGAGAAAATCAAATGCTGAGAGTAGCGATCATCGGCAACGGCAACATCTCATATGCGCACGTGCGCGGGTACTTAGACCTTGGAGACCGTTGCAAAATAACACATCTCGTGGACATTGTGCCGAGCAAATCCGAGGCGCAAAAGCAAATGTTTGACCTCGACTGCCAGATCCACGACGACCACCGCGCGATTTTGGACGCGGAGGACGTCGACCTTGTCAGCGTCTGCACGCCGCCGTACGTTCACGCGGAAATCGCGATCAATTTTCTGAAAGCGGGCAAGCACGTGATCTGCGAAAAGCCTATGGCGCCGTCGCTCGCGGCAGGTTCGCTCTGATTGAAACAGACGGCGCGGACGCTGTGAGTATATACGGCATATATATCTCTTGAACGACACAACGGCTCCGCGCAGGCGGAACCGTTGTGTACCAATGCGAATTTTAGTTATTTGTCGCGTAAACGGGTGACAGTTTAGGAATAATGCACGAAATCAAGATAGCCCCACTTTGTGAAAGCTGTTGATGCCGTTAACCGGTTTCCTCTGCGACCAACATTATATGTTGAGTCGAAAGCTTCGACAGTATACTTGTCTCCATTAGCATTTTTAGCGGAACACTGCAAGTGGTTACCGGTTGGGAAGTTGCAATGAAAAAAAGCTTGAAAACCCGAATGGCATATGCTACACTTAATAATCGGCATTGGTTAATTTTGAGCTTTCAGGGACGATACCGGGACACAAAAGAGGCGGCGCCCGAAAAACCGGGCGCGCCCGCCGGAAAAATTAAGGAGGAAAAATCAATGATAAAGGCGCAAACGGCGTTTACGGCGGAGCTTGACGATCCGCGCACGGCTGTGGAGGAAATACTCTCTCAGCTTGACCTCGGCGCGCTGCCGAAAAACAACGTCGGGATCATTTCGTTTTATCAGGACGCGCTGGAGACCGGCGTGCTGGAGGCCGTTTCAAAGGCGCTGCCGTTCGACACTGTCGGCTGCACCGTGCTGGCAGGCGGGACTCAGAAGGAGCTCGCGTTCGAGCAGGTCTCCGTCACCGTGCTCTCCAGCGACGATGTTAAATTCTCCGCGGCCGTTTCCGGGGAGATAACATACGAAAACGCCGAGGAAGCCACGCGCGCGTGCTATCGCGACGCGTTCTCCCGTCTGGGCGGGGAAACGTCGCTCGCGCTGGTGTTCGGCCCCGTGACGCGCGACATTTCCGGCGACAGATACACTCTCGCGCTAAGCGAGGAAAGCGGCGGCGCGCCCGTATTCGGCACGCTTTCAAACACGGGCATCGTGTACGAGGACGCGCTTGTGGCGTACAACGGGAAAGCGGCGAATCGGCTTTTATCGCTTATACTCGTCAGCGGCGACATTGAGTTCAAATTTTACACGAGGGCGATCTCGGACAGCAACGTCACGCGGAGAGGCGCCATCGTCACGGAGTCCGACGGATATCTGCTGAAGAAGATCAACGGCGTTTCCGTCCGGGATTATCTTTTGAGCATCGGGATATCGACGGGGGAAGAGGGCGCGATAGCCTCCCTGCCGATACTCGTGGATTACAAGGACGGGACAAAGCCCGCGGCGTATTCGATGTACGGCAACACGGACAAGGGTATGCTCGTCGGCGGAGCCGTCCCCGTAGGCGCTGAGATAGCACTTGCCGACGTGGACTACGGCAGTGTTATGAGCACGGCGGAGGACGCTCTCGATATCCTCGCCGCCGATTTGGATAAGGACGGCGCGTCCGTCGCGTTTGTCATCCCCTGCTTTTCGCGCTGTCTCACGTTAGGGACCCAGTCGAATGACGAGATGGATAAAACCGCGGAGCGGCTTGGGGATCGCGTCCCATATATGTATATGTACAGCGGAGGGGAAATTTGCCCCGTGCGCAGTTCCTCCGACGGGCGGCTTGTGAACCGTTTTCATAATATGACGTACACAGCGATGACGCTTCGCTGAGGCGCGACAGGCTCATATTCGGCATATGAAAGCAGGTGTGATCGAAAAATGACGGAAGAAGAATACATAAAACAAATAGAGGAACGGGACGCCGAGATAACGAAGCTCCGCCGTCAAATGGCGCGGCTCCAGACGAAGATGGAGCGCGACAAGACGGTGTCCGCGTCGCTCGCGGCCGTATCCGCTATGCGCTCCGCCGAAAAGGAGAAGCAGGAGCAGTATATGTCGCTCCTGCTCGACAACGTCCAGGACATCATAATACTGCTGGATATCGCGGGGCGTTTCGCCTACTGCTCAAAGGTGTTTCTCGACCGTATGGGCGTCGAGCATTTCGGCAGGCTCAGCAACAAAACGCTGCGCGAGGTGTTTGAGGAATACACCGATAATGAATTCGCCGACCGGGTCTCGGAGGCGTATGAGCGCGCTATCGTGCTCGGGGACTCCGTGGAATTTGAATGCACCGTACCCGTGGGCGACGAAAAGCGCGTGCTCGCCGCGCGCGTGACGCCTATGCACTCGTTTTCCGGCGAGATCGTCTCGTCCGTTATGATGATGCACAATATTACCGATATACGCCGCGCGCAGGAGCGGGCCGAGGAAGCGCGGATGGCGGCTGAGGAGGCCCAAACCGCGGCCGAGGAAGCCTCCCGAGCGAAAAGCACGTTTTTATCGAATATGAGCCACGAAATGCGCACGCCGATGAACGCGATAATAGGAATGACGTCGATAGGCCGCGGCTCAAACGACCTGGACCGCAAGGACTATTGCTTCGGCAAGATCGAGGACGCGTCAACGCACCTGCTCGGCGTCATCAATGATATTCTCGACATCTCGAAGATCGAGGCCGGAAAATTCGAGCTCTCCCCCTCCGAATTCTCATTTGAAAAAATGCTGGCAAAGGTCGTAAACGTCGTGAATTTCCGCGTGGAGGAAAAGCGGCAGGAATTTTCCGTGCGCATTGACGAAAAAATACCGGATCATCTTGTCGGGGACGACCAGCGTCTGGCGCAGGTCGTGACGAATCTGCTCTCGAACGCCGTGAAGTTCACGCCCGAGGGCGGCGCCGTCAAGCTGAATACGGAGCTTGTTTCCCGCACCGGCGAGGAATGCATCGTGCGCATATCCGTAACGGATACGGGAATAGGTATAAGCGAGGAGCAAAAGACGCGTCTGTTCACGTCGTTCGAGCAGGCGGATTCAGGCATATCGCGCCGCTTCGGCGGCACGGGGCTCGGTCTGGCTATCTCAAAGAACATCGTCGAAATGATGGACGGCGATATCCGCGCGGACTCGCAGCCCGGACAGGGCTCGACGTTCACGTTCACCGTCAGGCTCGGCGTCGCCGAGGGCGCGGGGACTCAGCGGAGCCTTCTCGCGCCGGGCGTGTCCCTCGGGAGCCTGCGCGCGATCGTCGTGGACGATTCGACCGAGGTGCTCGATTATTTCCTCGACATCGCAAAGCGTCTCGGCTTCAAATGCGACGCCGCCGTCGGCGGCCGGGAGGCGCTGTCGCTGATAGACATGCGCGGCGGATACGATATTTATTTCATAGACTGGAAAATGCCCGATATGGACGGCATAGAATTGTCAGAGCGAATATCGCGCCGCGGAGCGGAGCACTCCGTCATCATTATGATCTCCGGCGCGGAATGGAATAATATCGAAGCGCGGGCAAGGGCGGCGGGCGTGCGCCGCTTTCTTTCAAAGCCGCTGTTCCCGTCCCCGATCGCGGATATAATAAGCGACTGTCTTGGTCTGCGCGGGCGGGACGCTTCGGCGGCAAGAGAAGAACCCGGCGCGGGCGGCGCCTTCCGCGGCAAGCGCGTTTTATTCGCAGAGGACGTGGAAATAAACCGCGAGATACTCATCGCTCTGCTCGAGCCGACCGAGCTGACGCTCGACTGCGCGGAAAACGGGCTGGAGGCCGTGGAGAAATTCGCGGAAAACGCCGACGGCTACGATATGATCCTTATGGATATGCAGATGCCGGAGCTCGACGGCTGCGAGGCGACTCGGCGGATACGCGCCCTCGACCACCCTCGCGCGAAGACCGTACCTATCGTCGCGATGACGGCGAACGTATTCCGCGAGGACGTTGAAAAATGCCTCGAAGCCGGTATGAACGACCACATCGGCAAGCCGATAAATATAGACGAGGTCTTGGAAAAGCTGAGAGAATATATACCCGCGTAGCCGCGCCGGCAAGCCCATATTCGCGGCGCGCCGCGGAGATGGGAGCACACTAAATGACCGCAATAGAACGTATAGCGTCCGAGCTCAGTCGGGCTCTTTGGGGCGCGCCGATGCTCATTTTGCTTATGGGCACGCATATCCTGCTCACCGTCCGCACCCATTTTGTTCAAAGACATTTAGGGCGGGCGATAAAGCTTTCCGTCACAAAGGATTTGGATGCTACCGAGGGCGACGTTTCACAATTTGGAGCGCTGACGACGGCGCTGGCCGCGACTATCGGCACGGGGAACATCGTCGGCGTGGCGACGGCGGTGGCGCTCGGCGGGCCGGGCGCCGTGCTGTGGTGCTGGCTGGCGGGCGTGCTCGGGATCGCGACGAAATACGGCGAGGGCTTGCTCGCTGTGAAATACCGCGTAAAAACGTCCGACGGGACTATGCTCGGCGGGCCGATGTACGCGTTAGAGCGCGGCGTGCGCTCCCGCTCTCTGGCGCTGGCGTTCGCGGCGCTCGCCGCGCTCGCGTCGTTCGGGATAGGCTCGTCGGCGCAGGCGGGCTCGCTCGTGGGGATACTTGAAACGCAGTTCGGCGCGCCGCCGTTTCTGACGTCTGTAGTAACGGCGGCGCTGACGGCTGTCGTTATCCTCGGCGGTATCAAGTCGATATCAAAGGTCTGCACGCTGCTTGTTCCGTTTATGGCGGTTTTCTACACCGCCGGCTGCGTTAGCATACTCATTATGAACGCGCCGTTTTTGGGAAAAACGCTGTCGCTGATATTTAAGGGCGCGTTTACGGCGCGCGCGGCGTCCGGCGGCTTTGTCGGCTCGACTGTTATGACGGCGGCTCGGTTCGGCGTCGCCCGCGGCCTGTTTTCAAACGAATCCGGGCTCGGCTCCGCGCCGATAGCGGCGGCGGCGGCGCAGAC
>JAISFB010000169.1 GCA_031263805.1 Oscillospiraceae bacterium | reverse complement strand
GGCACGCCGACGATAAATATGGCGTTCGGCGACGGCGTCCTGACCCCCGCGCACGGCGTATACGCGACGCGCGTGTTCCTCGAGGACGGCTCCGTCAATATCGGCGTCACGAATATCGGCACGCGCCCGACCGTGTCAAACGGCGGAGAAGCCGTCACCGCCGAGACGCATATCCTCGATTTCAGAGACAACCTCTACGGACGCACGGTACGGCTCGAATTCCTCGAACGCATACGCCCCGAGCTGAAATTCGACGGCACGGACGCCTTGCGCGAGCAAATTCGCCTCGACTGCGTCGCTGCGCGTCGCGCAGTGACGCAGTCGAGGCAAATGACTTAACGTGCGTGCGCGCACGGGGCACGCGCATTCGCGCGACGTCGCCGCGGATGCGGCGTGCCCCGTGCCGCAGCACGTGCAATCAAGCATCCGCCCGCAGCGGCGCAGGCGGGCAACATCAACTGATTGGAGTGGCTTTATTTTGACGGTAAGTATAAAAAGCGTTTGGAACAAGGACTTTATATGCGCGGCTTTGGCTAATATGATGCTGTGCCTCGGGCATTTCGCGTCGCATCCTTACATCGCGTCTTACGCGAAATATCTCGGCGCGGGGCTCACGCTCGCCGGGTTTCTCACCGGGATGTTTTACGGCGTCGCGCTCGCTATGCGCCCCGTTTCCGGGCCGATGATCACGCGGCTCGACAAACGTAAGCTTATGCTCGGCGTGTTCGGGCTCGGAGCGGCGGCCAATTTGGGGTACGCGCTGTTCCCGTCCGTGCCGATGTTCATTCTGTTCCGGTTTTTGAACGGCGCGCAGTACAGCTTTGTGGGCTCGCTCATCTTAACGCGCATCGGGGACAGCCTGCCGAGCGATAAAATGGCGTCCGGGATGGGTATTTACGGCGTGAGCGGGTCTATCGGGATGGCTATCGCGCCCGCCGTCGGCGGCTGGCTGCGCGACTACGGCGTGTCGAAATACGGCGAGCTCGGCGGCTACAGGCTTTTATTTTTATACTCGATGACTATTATGCTTTTGGCGCTGATTCCGTGCGCGATAAGCTCGCCGGACGCACCGCGGCGCGTCGGGATTGACAAGGCGGGCTTACAGCCCGGTCGCGCGGCGCGCGACTCCGGTCACCACTCCGGCAACTCTCGGAAATGGTATAAAGACATTTGCGCCGTCGAGGCGCTGCCCGTGGCGGTCGTTATGCTGTTTTTGATAATGGCGTACTCCGTTTTCAGCGCTTATATAGTTGAATTCGTCAAGGAGCGCGGCATCGGCGGGCTGGACGCGTATGTGACGGGCGCCTTGACGGACGACGGAAGCGGCGCGGCCGGCGCGTTCTTTGCCGTTCAGGCCGCGGCGCTCATAATTTTCAGGCCGCTGATGGGCGGCCTTTCGGACAAATACGGCACGCGCATAGCCCTGCCGTCGATAGCGCTGTTCGCCGCCGGATTTTTTATCGTGGGCACGGCGCGGGCGCTGCCTATGCTGCTCATCGGGGCCGTCGTGTCCGCCGCGGGATACGGCGCGGCGCAGCCTATGGTACAGGCGATGAGTATGCGCATCGTGCCGAGGGAACGGCGCGGCGTTTCGTCCAACACGCTTTATATCGGAATGGATTTGGGCTTTTTCTTGGGCCCGCTGTTCGGCGGGATGACTGCGAAATACGGCGGCGGCTACGGCGCGACGTTCTATTTTGCCGCCGTACCCGCGATACTCGGCGCGGCGGCCTTTATCGCGGCGCTGCCGGGGTATAAAAAGCTCGCGGGGAAGTTTGACGAATTTTGACGAATAAGGAATTTAACATGCGTGCGCGCATGGGGAATGCGTCTGCGACGCGAACAGGGGCGGTTCGGATACACGAGACAGCTTAAAGGGGACGTGAAATGCCTGCGGAGCAATTCATCTTGCGCTTCACTTTACAGATACTTTTCGATCTGCCACAGCAAATAAAGCGGAATATGCCGCACCTCCCCGATGTCTATGATGTTCGCTGCGTTGTTCATAGACGTCTTGACGGACACGGCGGGCGCGTACTTCTTGCGGTACTCAGCCAGTGACCTCGCCTTGTCGTTCCGCTCGGATTTGACCTCGACCGGTATGGCGTCGGCGCCGTGCTGAACAATGAAATCCACCTCGGCGGTGTTGCCGGACTTCCAATAGAACGGAACGGCGTCGTGCCGCTGCATCCACTCCTCAAGGAAGTAGTTCTCGGTCATGGCGCCCTTGAACTCGCGGTACTTACCGGTCTTTTCAAGGATGGCTCCGGCGGGCAGCGCCGCCATTTTTCGCAGCAGACCTACGTCGGCAAGATAGAGCTTGAAATAGGCCTCGTCCGCATAGGCGGAGAGCGGTACGAAGGGCTTTTCGATTTTGGCTACCTTATATACCAGCCCCGCCGAGATCAGCCATTCCGGCGCATCCTCCAAGTCCTTTGCGCGCCAGCGTTTCATCTCGTCAAGCAAAAGACGTTCCATTTAGGGTTGATACCTCGTTTTTCATATACTAAATGCGCATATCAACTGCATTTCTCGCACTTATTGTACTCGATTCTGATTCGCTTGTCAACGGGTAACATAAAATTCTGTTGTTCCACTGTGATAGCGAAGAGACACAAGGGGCAATCGCCGGAAGGCTGCATAAAATCTTTTTACTTTTCGCGCCGAATGCGGTATAATAAGCTAAAAAGAGAATGAGCCCCGGCAAAAAATTTTTTCGGCCTGTAGGGTTTTCATCGATTTCAAACGTTATTACATATGAAGGAGTTGATTCGCGCCTCGCGACCGGCAGGGCGCGAATTGATTTGAGAGAGAGAAAATGCTTGTATTCCATATATCCGCGCTTGGCAGCAAGGATGAAGATGATATTATCGCGACGCTGTACGGGGAGGTTCGCCTGAAATGTCTGCACTTGGCGTCACGCATACTCGGAGACCAAGCGCTCGCCGAGGACGCGCTGCACGACGCGTTCGCGTCGGTCATCGTACACCGGGAAAAGTATCAGTCGCTGCCGCGAGAGGAATTTTTCAAGGTAATAGCCGTGATCGTAAA
>JAISFB010000021.1 GCA_031263805.1 Oscillospiraceae bacterium | reverse complement strand
GCCCGGCTGATCGACTGGCAAATCGCCTCCGGCACCAACGCGATAACCATCTGCGGCACGACCGGAGAATCGTCCACGCAGTCCCTTGAGGAGCATATCGAGGTGGTGGACTTCTGCGTAAAGCACGTCGCCCGCCGCGTAAAAGTCGTCGCCGGCACCGGCTCGAACGACACGGCGGCGGCCCTGCTGCTCTCCGAGGAAGCCGAAAAATCCGGAGCGGACGGTCTGCTCATCGTCACGCCGTACTACAACAAGGCCACGCAAAAAGGCCTCATACAGCATTACACGTACATCGCCGACCGCGTTAAAACGCCGATAATTATGTACAACGTCCCCTCCCGCACAAATCTCTCGTTCACGGGCGAGACGTACAAGGAGCTATCCGGACATCCGAATATCAACGGCGTAAAAGAAGCGTCCGGCAGCTTCCCGCTCATCGCGCAAATCGCCGCCCTCTGCGGCGACGAGCTCAACATATGGAGCGGCAACGACAACGAAACCGTGGCAATGATGGCCCTCGGCGCCGTCGGCGTAATATCCACCTCGGCGAACGTGATCCCCGCCGCGATGGCTGAAATCACCGCCGAATGCCTCGCCGGAAACTTCAAAAAGGCCACGGCCCTGCAATCCGAATATTTAGAGCTTATGAACGCGCTGTTCACGGAGGTCAACCCGATCCCCGTCAAAACCGCGCTGAATCTCATGGGCAAAGGCGCCGGGAAGCTCCGCTTGCCACTGTGCGATATGGAGCCCGCCAACCTCGCAAAGCTGAAAACCGCCATGGCGGGAGTAGGGCTGCTCTAAGACGCGGGCAAAACGTGTAGTAAACCGGTCGCCCGCCCGGGCGACTCCGGGCCGTAGGCCCGTATTGAAAATTACGAGGTCAACTTATACAAATGATAAAGATAATAAGCTCCGGCTGCGGCGGGCGTATGGGTCTCGCCTTTGCCCGCGTCGCGGAAGCCGATCCGGACGTCGAGATCGTCGCCGGCGTCCGCCGGAAGCTTGAAAAAACCGGGGATTTCCCGATATATCTCGACCCTATGGAGTACAGCGGCTCAGCGGACGTCTTGGTGGATTTTTCGTCGTCCGACGCGCTTGACCCGCTGCTGCGCTGGGCGTCAGAGCGGCGGCGTCCGCTTGTCCTCTGCGCCACGGGCTACTCGCGGGAGCAGCTTGATAAAATACGGGCTTTGTCGGCGGCGGTGCCGGTGTTCCGTTCCGGGAATATGTCGCTCGGGATAAATCTTGTTGCGGAGCTGATAGCGCGCGCGGCGGCGGCGCTGGGCGGCGGCTTTGACGTTGAGATCGTCGAGCGGCATCATCGGCGCAAGCTCGACGCGCCCTCCGGCACCGCGCTTATGCTCGCGGACGCCGTGAACGGCGCGCGCGCCCGGCCCGCCCCCTTAGTGTTCGACAGGTCTGTCCGGCGCGCCTCCCGCTCTGACGAGATAGGCGTCTCCGCCATACGCGGCGGAACGATAGTCGGCGAGCACGAAGTCATTTTCGCGGGCGCCGACGAGGTCATTGAGATAAAGCACACGGCCTATTCGCGCGACATTTTCGCCTCCGGAGCGTGCCGCGCCGCTAAATTTATGGCGGCGGTCAAAGCCCCGGGGCTTTATGATATGTCCGACGTAATAAGTAATTAGGCTCCCGCGCGGACTTGGATCAGCTCCGCCGCGACGCTGACGGCGAGCTCCTCCGGAGTTTCCGCCCCGATTTGCAGTCCTATCGGCGCGACAAGCCGGGCAATGTCCTCTTCCGAGAGCCCCGCCTCGTCCCGAAGCCGCTCGCGGATTATCGCCATTTTCCGCTTGCTTCCCATACAGCCGACATAGCGCGCCGGAGAAGCCAGCGCCTGCGCCAAAACCTCATAATCGTTCTTATGCCCGCGCGTCACGACGACGACGTAATCCGTCGCCGCGAGCTCCGCCCCGTTTTCGATGCTCTTAAAATTCCCGCACACGACGCTGCGCGCGTCCGGAAAAAACTCCGGGCGCGCGTATTCTTCTCTGTCGTCAAACACGACGCAGTTGAAGCCGACCCCGGCCAGCACCGGAACAAGCGCGCGCCCGACGTGCCCCCCGCCGAATATAAAAACGCGCCCCGTGTCCCCGACCGGCAGTATAAGCGTTCCGTCATAAGCCTCGCTCTTTTTCTCAAACCGCGCCGCCCCGCCCGCGTCCGCCACAAACGTTATGACGGTGGGAACTCCCTCTTGTATTTCAAGCGTAAGCCCCGCGACGTTCCCCGCCGCACCCGCTGACACCGCGTAAGTCGCGGCCCCAGCCGCGACCGCCGCGTCTGCGGCGTAATTTTTATCAATGGCTTGGGAAGCCGCCTCCGCCGCCAAACCAAGCGTCATTGACAGCTCAGGCGTCGCCTTCAGTAAGCAGTAATGCAGCGTCACGTCGCCGCCGCATATCATACACAAGTCGCCGAGGCCGTCTGACGACAGGCTGTAGCCCAGCGTCTTGTCCTGTTCTGAGTTTCCGAGCATTTCTTCTCTCGCGACGCGCTGCGCCTCGAATTCTATGGCGCCGCCGCCGACTGTTCCCTTAGAGCCGCCGTCCTCAAAGACGGCCATGGCGGAGCCTGTTTTGCGCGGCGTGGAGCCTTTGCCTTCGAGGACTGTTACGAGGACTACGCGCTCGCCGCGCCCGAGGGCGCTTATTATATCCGGTAGAAGCTTTTTCATTTTCCGGCTGTTCCTTTCTCAAGGTTCTCGTTTAACTCGCCGCGACCTTTCGTGCCGCTTGCGGCGCTCTCCGCTGCCTCTCAGCCCACCGGCGTTCCAGCTCGGCGTGCTGACGGCGTGTTTCTCGCCGCCGTACTCACGCAGCACAGCTCCGTCGGGAGCGAGCAGCGTGCCGACCTCGTAATCAAGCCCTTGTTTTGCTTTCTCTATTGCCTGTAACGATTCGTTCAGCCCACTCACCCTGTCACCGCCTCTGCGTTTTACAATACCACTTTCAGGGGCAATCGTCAACTATTTTTTGTATTCGCCGCGCAGGCGAAAAAAGCCCTACACCGCAGGGAAAACGGGCGAACACAGTTCGCCCGGGCCGATACGCATATCCGGGCGGACACGCAGGTCCGCCCCTACGGACGGGAATCGTTCCCCGTCCGTCTCTCGTCCTGCGTTCCGGGGGAAACCCAAATGTAATCAAAAATAAATTAACCCGTAAAAGTAATGAAACCGCGGTGAAAGAGCGGTGTGCTATCATAATGGCATGCAACGGACGCGGGGTAAAAAAACTCAGTCCGAAGCAATTAATGCGCTCCGTACCCGGGCGGAAGAAAGGCCAACGCGAATTCGTGTTTTGTCCCAAAACACGCGCGGCGCTCTTTTTTCCTATCCCTACATAAAAAGAGCGCCGCGTTTCTGCGAAAACCCGACCCCGGCGCGTTGTAAGGTCTGCGGGCAATATCCGGGAGGCCCGGGCAAGAGAAAGCGCCAAGCCGGATGTCGGGCGGGATATTGGGGGGTTGTCATGACGGATAAAGAATTGCGTTCACTCGGAAAAACGGACTTGCTGCGCCTTCTGCGCAAGCGTGAAGAGGATATTGAGCGGCTCGGCGAGGAAAACCGCGCGCTCGCGAAGCGCCTTGAGGAACGCGCCCTCATCTTGGAAAACGCGGGTTCTATCGCCGAGGCGTCTTTGCAGATCAGCGGCGTCATGCGGGCGGCTCAGGAGAGCGCCGAATTGTACCTTGAAAGCTTGCGCTCCTTGGAGGCCGAATACAAGCTCCGCGTCGAATCCGCCGAGGCCGAGGCTCGCCGCCGCGCCGAAGAGATCATTCGGGAGGCGGAGCACCGCGCCGCCGCGCGCGAGACCCTCGAAAAAGAGACCGTGGAAAGTCTCCGGAAAGACTTCAAAGCCCGTATGTCTCAATTCGTGCGCGCCCACTCTGAGCTCGACGAGCTCATACGCGGAAGTCCCATATTGACGCAGACGCTGTCCGGCGGGCCGGACGACGGCAAAGCGTGAACGGGGACGCCCCGGCTTCTCGCCCCTCCAAAGCTCTCTTAGACGAGGAGATCCTGCGCCGGGAACGGTCAAAGGCGTTTTACGGAGCCGTATGGGGCGCGGTCAGGACTTTATTAGTCGTCGCGGCGGCGTCAGTCCTGCTTTCGACGTTTTGGCTGCCCGTGCTGAGGGTTTACGGCGAAAGTATGCTGCCGGCGCTGCGCGACGGGGAGATCGTCCTCGCGGTCAAACATAGCGAGCCGCGGCGCGGCGACATCGTAGCGTTCCGGTACAACAACAAGCTCCTGCTCAAACGCGTCATAGCCGTCTCCGGGGAATGGGTGGACATTGACGAGAACGGCGCGGTCTCGGTGAACGGTGAGCCGCTCGACGAGCCCTACGCGCCCGAAAAAGCCTTAGGCAACTGCGACATAACACTCCCCTATCAAGTGCCCGACGGAAGCTTTTTCGTCATGGGCGACCGCCGCCTCACCTCGGCGGACAGCCGTTCGAGCGCCGTCGGCGCGGTAAGCGGCGATCAGCTCGTCGGTAAAGCAGCGCTCAGACTCTGGCCGTTTGCCGCTTTCGGCAAAGTGAATTAATTACGGAGGCTCTTTTATGCGAGAAAACTCGCCGAGATCAAAGAAAAAACAAAACAAGGCGATGTCCGCCGGCATGCGATTTGCCGCGGGGCTCCTCGTCACGCTTTTTGTCTTCAACGCCCTCTCGCTGCCCGCCTTCACCGAGGAGATTCCCGAATCGCCGCCGGATGACGGCTACGAATATGTTTTGACCGATACCGAAGTCAGCCCGGAGGGCGCGGAAGTCGAAGAAGACAGTCCTGAGGAAGGCACAGAGGGCAACACGGAAGGCATTCAAGACAGCACGGAGGGCATTGACGGCGCGAAAGATGTTCCGTTCAGCCCGGAAGCGACCGAAAATATACCGGAGG
>JAISFB010000011.1 GCA_031263805.1 Oscillospiraceae bacterium | reverse complement strand
CTTTATTTTTTGCCGGAGTCCTTCTTCCTCTGCTTGTTCCACAGCGCGATGGCCTTGGTCTTCGCGTACTTTTCACGCAATGCGCCGGTTCTGTCGTCGCTGAATTTTGCCTCGCGTTTGAGCAATATGTAGCTCTGCCAGCGTCCGGCGGGCAGCTCGCCGCTCTCGCACATCAGCTCATACCGTTCCCTGTGTACCGCCGTAACGCGGGCGGTCATTATATCAGTCACTTGATTCCTCCATAAAAATAGACATAAAAATTCCGCGAACAAGCAGCCTCTTTGGCTGCAAATCCGCGGAATCCATTTGCAGTTATCACGAAAGGTCACTCAATTGACGGCATAGCAACAACCGGACGCACCGCGCCCGCAAAACATATTGACTATGCCCTATTCGGTTTTAAGACTCAATCACCATTTTTACGGCAGTCATTAGAAATACATCTCCTTTCGGGAATAAACGGCAGTTTTTCACTGCGTGCGCAGAGTATAGCAGAAAATGGAGCGGGATGCAATAAAAATTTTACGGAGGGTGTTGTTGCGTTGTATGATATATAATGAAGAGAGAAACACAAGAAGCGAAAGGCCGCCATTGGGACGGCATTTGGCAAGGCGTACATTCGCAGACACGCACAAGCGCGGCGCCGACCGTTGTAAACAATCCACAGGCAATCCCCGTAAGACTTGGAATCGTTGCCGTTGAACATAAAAAACGCGCTCCGGTCAAAAATCCGCCGGAGCGCGCGCCGGAATACCAAGGACACACCGTAAATGAGAAATAGTAGTGAGGGGAAGCGAGAGTGCGGGAGGCAAGAAATTTCTGTCAGTCAGGAGTTTGCCGACAATCCGGTTTCCGTATTTGCCCCCGGCGTCGGGTTTGTTCGAGCATCTCGATCACGTTGTCAAGCTCTTGGTTTTCCAATTCCGAGACAAACGCGGCAAAGGGCTCTATGTCCCCGTTGACCGCGTATTCCTCTAATGTCTCATAATACCGGAGCCGGTCCTCTTTCGGTACGGAGACCGGCAGCCAGCCGGACAGCATCAGCCGATAGTTCATTATCATACGCGCGGTTCGTCCGTTGCCGTCCTTGAACGGATGTATTCTGACAAACTCCGCGTGTACCCACGCAGCTAACTCGATCGGCGGCATATCGGACTTAAACGGCAGGTCAGCGAAAAAATTCTTGACCTGAACGTACATCTCGTTCGGACTTGGCGGTCTGAAGCCCGCGCCGGAGATCCTGACGTTCGCGTCACGGTAAATGCCGCCCGGAAATATATTCTCCATCAGGATTTGATGAATGTCCTTAACCGTGTTTTCATCAAGCGGAGAGCCTTCCGCAACGCGGCGCTTGATGAAATCAAAGGCTTTCGCATGGTTCGTTACCTCATAAATCTCCCGGAGCTCTTTCCCGCCTATGGAGAGCTTATCTTCCAGCAGCAGCTTCGTTTCAATGAGCGAAAGCGTGTTGCCCTCGATAGCGGTGGAGTTGTGCGTATACTCGACGAGGAACGCAGCCTCGTAATTGCGCGTGACATCAGGCGGCAGAAGGTGTTTATGCGCTTTATAATACTCGCGTTTGCGGTTCAAGCTATCATGATCCATAGGCCGCTCCTTTCAACAAGCGGATTTTTACTGTTGCAAATATATGAAAGTATTTACAACGTCGTTCAATGAGGTTTCGTCAAAGTTCAGGTTTCCAATCGTCCTCGTCGTCACTTTCCGGCTCCGGTTCCGAAACAGTGGCGGCGCGCGACAACGCAGCCCTACTTGTATTATGACACAGTATCATTGAGAATTCAATCGCTTTAACATTCTCAGCGTCGCCGCGCGCCGATGATGCTAAGCGAAAAGAGCATCTCAGCATAAATCGAAATTTGAAATCGAATTGCAGTGATCCCGAAAATATGCTATGCTTATGTCAAGCGAAAATTGTTTTTGCGCGGCAAGCGGAGTATACGGCGGTACGGAGGATTTCGATGTCTGACCTGTCAATAGCTATTTGCGACGACGAGCGCGAGCAGTCCGAGCATCTCTCACGCCTCGTTTTGTCGTGGGCAAAGCGGCGCGGACGCGGCGTTAGGTTGATTTCATTCCAGAGCGCACAGGCGTTGCTGTTTGACCTTTATGACGGCGTCGCGGCAAGTGCCGCGTACCCCGTGCCCGCAGGCACGTTCAATCACGCCGATATTCTGCTGCTCGACATCCAAATGCCCAATATGGACGGGATGACGCTTGCCAAGCGGCTGCGCGAAGCCGGCGACAAAACGCAAATCGTGTTCGTCACGGGCTTCGCGGACTGGATATTAGAGGGCTACGAGGTTGACGCGCTGCATTATCTGTTAAAGCCCGTCGATGAGCGAAAGCTGTTCGAGGTGCTTGACAAAGCCGCGGCGCGCGTCGCGGAGGAGGGGCGCGCGATTCAGCTGACGGCGGACGGCGCGGCGACACGCGTACCCGTCGGCGAAATAATTTACGCCGAGGCGTTTTCGCATTACGTCGAGATACATACTAAAAGCGGCGGCGTCCGCGTAAAAATGACGCTCGGAGCGTTAGAGGAACAGCTCGGAGAGGGCTTTTTCCGCTGCCACCGCTCGTATATCGCCGGGCTGAAATATGTGCGCTCTGTCAGCCGGACGTCTGTAATACTTGAAAACGAAACCGATTTGCCGCTGTCGCGCAAGCTTTACGACGCGGCAAACGAGGCGTTTATACAATACAATTGGGGCGGCGCGCAGTAGGCAGTAAAAATGGATACAGTAAAATGAGGACGGCAAAATGATGATAGCGAAACGGACGGAGAAACGCATTGCGGAGCTCCAGCGCGAGCTTATGGAACGGCACATCGAGGAAGTTCAGAATATTTACAAGGATATGCGCGGCTGGCGGCACGATTACCGCAATCATATCCAAACGATGAAGTCGTACATCGCCCTCGGCGGAGACGGCCCGCGGCCCGGATATGACAAGCTCGACAAATACCTCGACAGGCTCGACGAGGACTTGACGAGCGTGGACAAGCTTATAAAATCCGGAAATCTGATGCTCGACGCGATACTAAATTCCAAGCTGTCGCTGGCTCAGGCGCGCAAGATCAGCGTGGAGGCGAAGGCCGCGGCGCCCGCCGAGCTTAAATTCAACGACGTTGATCTGTGCGTCGTGATCGGCAATCTGCTCGACAACGCGATGGAGGCGTGCGCAAAGCTTGAGGACGAGTCCGCGCGGTTCATCCGCGTGTATATCGACCTAAAGCGCGGCCAGCTTTACATTTCAGTTACGAACAGCACAGCCGGCAGGCCGAAAAAGCTGCTCGGGCGCTATGTTACCGACAAGCCCGGCGGCTTTCACGGCCTCGGCCTCACGCGCGTTGACCGCATAGTCTCAAAATACGCCGGCTGGCTGAAACGCCGGGACGAGGACAGCGTGTTTACGACGGAAATTATGCTTCCCGTCGGCGAATAATCGCATTTCGCGCTCAAATTCACGCATTTCGCGCACGAATTAATTTTCGCGCGCTTTTTTCTGCTATACTCGCGTTGCGCTTGTGCACGGCGCGTAACCGCGATTTCCCGGAACGAAGAGCCAAGTCGCCCGGCTAAGGGCGACCGCGCGTAGCGCGTAATTGCAATAGGAGATCAAAGCTATGGAAAAGGAAATACGAAAATACTCGCTCATATCAAATATCCTGTTTTCGCTGAAACTCCACTGGCGGGAGGGTTCCGCCACGCTCATCCGCGCGATTTTCGGAGTGCTCGCGCGCATTGCCGCGCCGTTCGCGGCTATTATGATGCCGAAGCTTGTCATCGACGCGCTTACGCTCCGCTCCGCCCCGGCGGAGTTCATCCTCAGCGTCGGCGGCGGGGCGGCGATACTCGCCGCTCTGACGTTTTTGAGAAGTTACACGGACAACACGCTGTCTCCGGGCAACGAAATCGGACTGGTGGGCTCCAGCGTGACGCCGACGATGATGATTAACAAGCAGATGGATATGGATTTTGAATTATTGTCCGACCCTGAAATGAAGAAGCTGGAGCATAAGGCGGGTCCCGCGATGAACGGCAACCAATCGGCGGCGAACAATCTGCCCTGCTATCTCGCGGAGCTCATCGCGCAGCTCGGCGGGTTCGTGCTTTACAGCACGGTCATATCGTCGGTGCATTGGGGGATACTGCCGCCGCTTGCGCTGTCGGCGGGGATAAGCTGGCTTATGCTCAGCCGGGCGCAGAAATATGAGGAAAAGCACAGCGAGGAAATATCCGAGACGCAGAGTAAATATTGGTATATGTTTAGGGCGCTGGCAGACACCGCGCTCGCGAAGGACATCCGCCTGTATTCAATGCTCGACTGGATGAAAGAAAACCGCCTGACGATATTCAAAAAATTCCGCCGGCAGTCGGGCGAGGTAGCGTCCCGGAATATGCAAACGCGGCTCGTCTCGGCGGCGACGGTGCTGCTGCGCGACGGCGCGGCTTACGCCGTGCTCACGTACCTGCTGATAAACGGCCGCGTGACGCTCGGCGATTTCACGCTGATGTTTGCGGCGATAGGCGCGTTCTCCGGCTGGGCGGAGGGGATAATCGTTCAGACAAGAAATCTGAGACGCGCGAGCGCTCAACTCGGTTATTTTCGCGAGTATATTGACGTGCCGGATCGTATGAACCGCGGCCCCGGAGCGCCCTTGCCCGCCGCGGGCAAGCCGCCGGAAATCACGCTTGAAAACGTGAGCTATACATATCCGGGCGCCGAACATCCCGCGCTTGAAAATATAAATCTTATGATCCGCGCGGGGGAGCGCCTCGCCGTCGTCGGCGTGAACGGCGCCGGGAAATCTACGCTTGTCAAGCTGCTGTGCGGCCTGTACCGCCCGACGAGCGGCGTTATCAGGCTGAACGGCGTAAACATCGCGGAGTTCAACCGCGACGAGTATTACACGCTGTTTTCCGCCGTATTTCAGGAGATAAACCTGATGACGACGACGATCTCCGGAAACGTATCTCAGAGCACGCCCGAGGAAACTGACACGAAACGCGTGGAGCAATGCCTGAAGCTGTCCGGCTTTTGGGACAAGGTGAGCTCTCTCCCGCGTGGAGCGGACACGGAGCTTGTCAAGGAGGTGGAGCCGACGGCGATAGAGCTCTCCGGCGGCGAAAAACAAAAGCTCGCCCTCGCCCGCGCGATATATAAGGACGCGCCGGTCATCGTTCTCGACGAGCCGACGGCGGCGCTCGACCCGATAGCCGAAAGCGAAACGTATCACCGCTATGCTGAGCTCACCGCCGGAAAAACGTCCGTGTACATCTCGCACCGTCTTGCCAGCACGCGCTTTTGCGACCGCATAATTATGCTGAGCGACTGCGTGATCGCCGAGAGCGGGACGCACGACGAGCTGCTCGCCCTCGGCGGCAAATACGCCGAAATGTTCAACATTCAAGCCAGCTATTA
>JAISFB010000155.1 GCA_031263805.1 Oscillospiraceae bacterium | reverse complement strand
TGATAGCCGCCCGTGCGGTTGCCTCCGCCTTGATAGCCGCCTGAACGGTTCCCGCCGCCCCTGTTGTTATCGCGGCGGTCGCGGTCGCGGCGGTCGTTCCTCTCGCGCGGCGGACGGCTGAGATCCATTGTCCGCGGCGTCGTGCGAAGCGTTTGAGACAGTATCTCGCCGTTGTATATCCACACCTTCACGCCTATGCGCCCGTAGGTTTTTGACGCCTCGGTCTCCGCAAAGCCGTATTCGATGTCCGCCCGCAAGGTCTGTAGGGGTATCGTCCCCTCGTGATATGTTTCGCTGCGCGCTATTTCGGCGCCGCCGAGACGCCCGGATACCATTACCTTTATCCCGCGCACGCCGAGCCTCATCGCCCGGCCCATCGCGTTTTTCATCGCGCGGCGGTGCCCGATGCGCTTTTCCAACCTCTGCGCTATGCTTTCCGCGACGAGCTGCGCGTTCGCGTCGGGATTCTTCACCTCTACTATGGATATCGCGACGGGCTTGCCGATGCGCTGCTCCATAACCGCGCGCAGGCGCTCTATCTCCGTTCCGCCCTTGCCGATTATAACGCCGGGGCGCGAACAGTGGATGAATATCCTGACCTTCGCGCTGTCCCGCTCGATCTCGATCCTCGGGATACCCGCGGAAAACAGGAGCTTTTTCAAATACTCGCGGATTTTGTAGTCCTCGACGACGAGGTCTCCCACCTTGTCCGCGCGCGCGTACCAGCGGGAATCCCAGTCTTTAATAACGCCGACGCGGAAGCCGTGCGGATGAACCTTCTGACCCATTTAGGAATCCCCCCTTTACTCTTTTTCCGCCACGACGACGGTGATATGAGACGTTCTCTTGTTGATCCTCGCCCCTCGCCCCTGCGCCCGCGGCATCATTCGCTTCAATATCGGGCCGGGGTTCGCATACGTCTCGGAGACGTAGAGCTTTTCCGGGTCCATATTGTGATTGTTTTCCGCGTTCGCGACGGCGCTTTTCAAGAGCTTCAGCAGGAGCGGGCTCGCCGCCTTCGGCGTCGCGCCGAGCAGCGCCGCCGCCATCCCCGCGTCCTTGCCCCGGATCAGATCGCAGACGATTTTTACCTTGCGCGGCGCTATCCGCGCGTATTTAAGATGCGCTTTCGCTTCCATAGTCATTCCACCTATCTCGTCGTCTTGCCGCCCGCGTGACCGCGGAACGTGCGCGTCGGCGCGAACTCGCCGAGCTTATGTCCGACCATATCCTCTGTTATATACACCGGCACGTGGCGTCTGCCGTCGTGTACGGCTATCGTGTGCCCGACAAAGCCGGGGAATATCGTGGACGCACGGGACCAAGTTTTCAGCACTTTCTTTTCACCCGACGAATTCATCGCGTCCACCCGCTTTAACAGCTCGGGAGCCGCGAAAGGCCCTTTTTTAATGCTTCTGCCCATTTATATTGTCTGACCTCCCTAACTACCTAAGACTTTGCGCCGCGGCGCCTGACGATGAACTTGCTTGTCGGATTCTTCGCCTTGCGCGTCTTATAACCGAGCGTCGGCTTGCCCCAAGGCGTCACGGGGCCCGGACGCCCTATCGGGCTCTTGCCCTCGCCGCCGCCGTGCGGGTGGTCGTTCGGGTTCATTACCGAGCCGCGCACCGTCGGGCGGATGCCCATATGCCGCTTTCTGCCCGCCTTGCCGATGGAAATGTTCGAGTGGTCGGCGTTCCCGACCTGGCCTATCGTCGCCTTGCATTCCATACGCACGAGCCTGTATTCACCGGACGGCAGCCTCACCTGCGCGAGCGCGCCCTCTTTAGCCATAAGCTGCGCCGACACGCCCGCCCCGCGCACGAGCTGACCGCCGTTGCCGGGGTAAAGCTCTATATTGTGTATGACGGAGCCCACGGGTATCGCCGAGATCGGAAGCGCGTTGCCGGGCTTTATATCCGCCTGCGCGGAGGATATGACGTTATCGCCCTTTTTCAGTCCCACGGGGGCGAGTATATACCGCTTTTCCCCGTCCGCGTACGCTATCAGCGCGATGAACGCCGAGCGGTTCGGGTCGTATTCTAACCTGAGCACCGTCCCCTGAACGTCGAGCTTGTCGCGCTTAAAATCTATGACGCGGTACTTTCTTCTGTTGCCGCCGCCCTTGTGGCGAACCGTGATCCTGCCGTAGCTGTTGCGGCCCGAATGCTTTTTCAGCGTCCGCGTCAGGCTGCGCTCCGGCTTTGCCCTTTTATCAACTCCGTCGAAGCCGGAAACCGACATATGCCTCCTCGACGGAGTGGTGGGCTTAAAGTTTTTTACAGACATCCTCTAAATCCCCCTTATACCATTCCCTCGAAGAACTCTATCGTCTTCGACTCGGGCGTCAGGCGCACCATGGCTTTCTTCCAGTGCTTGCGCGGCCCCGCCGGATAGCGCCCGCTGCGCTTGATCTTGCCTTTCATATTCAGCGTCGTGACCTTTTGCACCGTGACGCCGAATATTTCCTCGACGGCTTTTTTTATCTCGATCTTGTTCGCCGACGGAAGCACCTCAAACGCGTACTTGGAGATATCCAGCGCCTCCATAGACTGCTCCGTGATCAGCGGGCGCAGTATAATGTCGTAAGGCGTTTTCATCACGCGTACACCTCCTCTATGATTTGAACCGCCGCCTTGTCCACGATAAACGCGCCGCCGTTCAATATTTCATATGTTGACAGTATGCTCGCTATCGTCGTCGTGACGCCCGGAATGTTCCTCGCGGATTTTATGACGGTCTCCGTGACCTCCGGCGTAACGACAAGCGCCTTGCCGCCGACTCCGAGCTTTGAAAGAAACGCCTTGAAATCCCGCGTCTTGATCTCGCCCGGCTTCAGCCCATCTATGACGAAAATCTGATTTTCAAGCGCTTTCTGCGAAAGCGCGGATTTAAGCGCGAGGCGGCGCAGCTTCTTATTTATAGTGTAGCTGTAGTCCCTCGGCTTCGGCGCGAACGCCACCCCGCCGTGCGTGAACTGCGGCGCGCGCGTGGAGCCCTGCCGGGCCCTGCCGCTCCCCTTTTGGCGGTACGGCTTGATGCCGCCGCCGGACACCTCCGCGCGCGTCAGCGCGGACTGCGTTCCCTGCCTGCGGTTGGCGAGGTGGTTTTTTACCGCCTCGTGCATCGCCCGGACGTTCGGCTCTAAGCCGAAAACGGAGTCGGAGAGCGCTGCTTCGCCCGTGACGTCGCCGGACATACTGTATAACTTGACTGTAGGCATTATCTCTCTCCTCCCCTTACGCGTTCTTAACGGTGTTTTTAAGATATACTACGGAGCCGCGCGGACCCGGGATAGCGCCGCGCACGGCGATCAGGTTCAGCTCCTTATCGACCTTGACTATCTCAAGGTTCTGCACCGTCACCTGCTCCGCGCCCATATGCCCCGCGCCGATCTTGCCCTTGAATATCTTCGCCGGATCGGTGCCGGAGCCCATAGACCCGGCGTGACGGTGGACAGGCCCTCCGCCGTGGCTCGTCGGCGTCCTGTGCGCGCCGAAGCGCTTGATAACGCCCGCGAAGCCCTTGCCCTTGCTTGTGCCTGTGACGTCCACCTTGTCGCCCTCGGCGAAAACGTCCGCCGAAATCTCGTCGCCGACATTCATTTCGTTCGCGCCGTCCAGCTTAAATTCCTTGAGATGCCTTTTAGGCGCGACGCCGACCTTTTTCAGATGCCCGCTCTCCGGCTTTGTCAGCCGCTTCTCGGCGACCTCTCCGAAACCGAGCTGCACGGCGCTGTAGCCGTCCTTTTCCGGTATTTTCTTCTGAACTACGACGCACGGGCCCGCTTCTATGACCGTTACGGGTATCGCGCGTCCAAGCTCGTTGAAAATCCTTGTCATTCCGGCCTTTTTGCCGATGATGGCTTTTACCATCGGGTATTCCTCCTATATTTCAGGTTATTGGTTGACGGACGGCGCCCGCCGCGGGCTTTTGCCCCGGCCTCGCCCCGCTCCGCCAACTTGACCGCACGGGAAAGCTTTTTCACAGCTTGATCTCTATCTCCACACCCGCCGGAAGCTCGAGAGACATAAGCGCCTCTACGGTCTTCTGCGTGGGGTTTTTGATATCGATGAGCCGTTTGTGGGTCAGCCGCTCGAATTGCTCACGGCTGTCCTTGTATTTGTGTACCGCGCGGAGGATCGTTATTATCTCCTTGCGGGTCGGCAGCGGAATAGGTCCCGAGACCCTCGCGCCCGTGCGCGTGGAGGTCTCCACTATCTTTCCCGCCGCCTGGTCGATAAGCTGATGGTCGTAGGCCTTCAACCTTATCCTGATCATTTTTCCGCTTGCCGCCATTTTTCTTCTTCCTTCCAGCTTCCAGAAATTTTTGCCCGAATTTTTTGCCTGAATTTTTTTGTCGGAGCTTCGCCGATTTTTTGTCCGCCGCGGCGTAAAGCGCCGCGCGGCAGTCCGTTTCGGGTGAGAATTTCTGTACGCGCCGCCGTGCGTATCATTCGCGCTTTGTAAAACAAGCCGGCAAAGCCAAATCCGAATACAAATTTCGGCTTTTTCCGGCAGTCAACGCGCGCGCGATATACGTATCCACGCAGCCGCAGTAAGCGTTTCTCAGCCGCCCGATTACAGGAAGCACGCGCTTGCGCGGGCCTTCCCCGGACATACTCCCCGAAAGTTACCGGACGTATACGCGCCCGCAATCTCCCGGTTCACCGCATCGTCTTCTTTTCGTTTTTTTGCCGTTCGCGGCCCCTGCGGGCACACGTCTCAGCAGCGTCTCGAAAAGAGAGACTTCGAGAGTATAACAGCACTCGGCGGCCTTGTCAACATAAATTTTTCAAA
>JAISFB010000114.1 GCA_031263805.1 Oscillospiraceae bacterium | reverse complement strand
CAACTGTTCTGTGTTAAAATTCATCCGTTATGTACGATATTATAATAATCGGCTCAGGCCCCGCCGGGCTTTCGGCGGCTATAACGGCGCGCGCGCGCGGCAAAAGCGCCGCCGTCATTTCAAACAGCGCAACGGACAGCGGGCTGTATAAGGCGCCCGCTGTCGAAAATTACCCCGGTATGCCCGGCGTTTCCGGCGCGGAGCTCTCGCGCCGGCTCATCGCGCACGCTCGGGAAATGGGCGCGGATATAATAACGGGGCGCGTGACGAGCGCGCTCGCCGCCTCCGGCGGTCTCAGCGTCGGCTTCGGCAGCGAGTTTGAGACCGGCGGGGCGCTGATTCTCGCGCTCGGCGTCGTTCAGACGTCGGTTTTTCCGGGGGAGGCGGAGCTGCTCGGGCGCGGCGTGTCGTACTGCGCCACTTGCGACGGGATGCTCTACCGCGGGAAAAGCATAGTCGTCGCCTCGCTGTCGGACGGCGCGGCGGAGGAGGCGGAATACCTTCGCTCCATCGGCTGCCGCGTCACGGAAATCACGACCGGCAATATTGAAATACGCGGCAACATAAAAGTTGAGGCCGTTATAGCGGACGGCGCCGAAATACCGTGCGACGGGGCGTTCATCCTGAGAAAAACTATCGCCCCCGCGGCGCTGCTGCCGGGACTTGAGACGGCGGGCGGGTTTATAAAAATAAACGCCGATTTTTCGGCGTCGGTACCGGGCGTGTTCGCCGCCGGGGACTGCGTCGGCGGCGCGCGGCAGATAGCCAAGGCGGTCGGCGAGGGCCAGCTCGCGGCGCTCGCCGCCATAGCTTATATAGAAAACGCGGAGCATATCGGGAGGAAAAAGTGATGGGCGCGGCTTTGAATTCTGTTTTCACGGTTTCGGACGTCCGCCGGCTCGCGAAAAGCGTGTTTTCCATAACCTTTGACGCGCCGGAGCTCGCCTCGCGCGCCGAGCCCGGGCAATTCGTACACATAAAATGCGGGCACAGCCGACCGCTCCGCCGCCCGTTCGGTATCAGCGACGTTTGCGGCGGAAAGCTTACCGTCGTGTTCGAGGTCCGCGGCGAGGGGACGAAATGGCTCGCCGCCAGCGCGCCGGGGCGGCGCGTCGATATAAACGGGCCGCTCGGGCGCGGCTTTTCAGAAACAAACGGAAATATCCTTGTCGTCGGGGGCGGTCTCGGCGCCGCGCCGCTGCTTTTTGCGGCCCGCCGCGCGCGGGAGAGCGGCGGCGTCACCGCCGTACTCGGCTTTCGCGGCATATCAAACGCTGTGCTGACCGATAAATTTGAAAGCGTGTGCTACGGCGTTTTTGTTACAACGGAGGACGGTTCCTCCGGCCTGCGCGGAACTGTCGCGCTCCCGCTGGAAGAGCTGCTGAAAACCGGGAAATACTCCGCCGTGCTCTCCTGCGGCCCGCGGGCGATGCTGAAATCTGTCGCGGAGCTGTGCGAGCGCGCGGGCGCGCGGTGCGAGGCGGCGCTTGAAGAGCGGATGGGCTGCGGCGTCGGCGCGTGCCTCGTCTGCGTGTGCAAGACGAAAAAGAACGGCGTGGAAACGATGAGCCGCGTATGCCGCGACGGGCCGGTGTTCGACGCGCGGGAGGTGGTCTGGTGAGCCGTGATAGCCATAATATTGATATGAAAGTAACCTTTGCGGGGATAGAATTTAAGAACCCCGTCGTAACAGCGTCGGGCACGTTCGGCTTCGGGCGCGAATACGCCGAGTATTTCGATTTATCGGAGCTCGGCGGCGTGTGTACAAAGGGCCTGACGCTCAAAGCAAGGCAGGGAAATCCCCCGCCTCGCATCGCCGAAACGCCGATGGGTATGCTCAATTCCGTCGGCCTGCAAAACCCCGGCGTGGACGCGTTTATCAAAAACGAGCTGCCGTTTCTGAAAAAATACGACACGCGTGTGATCGCGAACATCGCGGGCGAAACGGCGGAGGAATACGCCGAAATGGCGCAAAAGCTCTCCGGCGCGGGCGTTGATATTATCGAGGTAAACGTCTCCTGCCCGAATGTGCGGGAGGGCGGGATGCAGTTCGGCGTCTCGGCGCGCGCCGTCGCCGGCGTTACGCGGGCTGTAAAGCGCCGCTCCGGTGTGCCGGTGATGATAAAGCTCTCGCCGAATGTCACGGACATAGCCGAGATCGCGCGCGCCGCCGAGGGGGAGGGCGCGGACGCGGTCTCGCTGATCAACACGCTGCTGGGAATGAGGATCGATATAAAAACGCGCCGGCCCGTGCTCGCGAACAACACGGGCGGGCTGTCCGGCGCGGCGATTTTGCCGGTCGCGCTGAGAATGATCTGGCAGGCGCGCCGGGCCGTTAAGATACCGATCCTCGGAATGGGCGGCGTTACCTCCGGGGACGACGCCGTCGAAATGCTGCTCGCCGGCGCGAGCCTCATAGGCGTCGGAACCGCGAGCTTTACTCACCCCGGCGCGGCGATAGATATACGCGACGGGATCGCGGCGTATATGCGCGAAAACGGCGTCGCCGCCGTTTCCGACTTGACCGGAGGCGTCGAGGCGTATTGACTATATTATATTATTTCAAGGAGAGACCCATATGAGAAAATCAGTTACGGCGGAGGAAGCGCGCGCGCTCATACTTCAAATACCCTCGCCGCCGCCAAGCGCGGAGGCTGTCGCGCTGACCGAGGCGTTCGGACGCGTTCTCGCGGAAGATATCACAGCCGATATCCCGATCCCCCCGTTCGACCGCAGCCCGTTCGACGGCTACGCCTTCCGCGGCGCGGATACTGCCGCGGCGTCAAAGGATAGTCCCGTCACCTTGCGGATCACAGAAGAAATTCCCGCCGGCTCGGTTCCGTCCATTGAGATCACGCCCGGCTACGCCGCGAAGATACTCACGGGCGCGCCGATGCCGCGCGGCGCCGACTCAACGGTCAAGTACGAGCTTACGGAATTCACGCCGGAGACCGTGACGTTCACGTCGCCCGTAACGCCCGGCGACGATGTTGTCTATGCCGGCGACGACGTGAAGGCGGGCAGCACGGCGGCGCTCCGCGGGAGTGTTATTTTTCCCGCCGACGTCGGGCTTTTCGCGAGCCTTGGGATGACGGAGGTCCCCGTGTTCCGCAGGCCGCACGCCGCCGTGCTGAATACGGGCTCGGAGCTCGTTGAGCCGGGCGCGCCGCTGCCCTACGGGAAGATATATAACTCCAGCGTGTTTACGCTGATAGGCGCGCTCGCCGGGCTCGGGATCGACGCGTACAACGCCGGCGTCGCGCGCGACGACCCCGATGAGATCGCCGCCGCCGTCGCGAGGAATCTGCCGCTTTGCGACATTATGATAACCACGGGCGGGGCCTCCGTCGGAGATTACGACTTTGCGCTCGGCTCAGCCGGGGTCTTGGGCGCGCAGACGCTTTTCTGGAAAACAAAGATAAAGCCGGGCGGGGCGATGCTCGCCTCGCGAGTTGACGACAAGCTGCTGCTTTCGCTTTCGGGCAATCCGGGCAGCGCGCTTATCGGTCTGCTGCATATCGCCGCGCCGTTCCTGCGGCGGCTTGCGGGCCGAGGCGATATCGGGCCCGATCCGGTTTTCGTCCGCCTGAGCGAGCCGTATGACCGCAAAAGCTCTCCGCGCACGCGGCTTTTGCGCGGCAAGCTTGAAATAGCGGACGGCGGCGCTTATTTCCGCGAATACGAGGAGCAGGGCGGCGGCGCCCTGTCCAGCTTCTCCGGCTGCGATTTGTTAGGCGAGATACCGCCGGCATCGCCGCCGCTGCCCGCAGGCGCTATGATACGCGCCTGGCGCGTGTGAGCCGCTTATGGACGATATTTACACGGCTGCCGTCATCACGGTAAGCGACAAGGGCGCCGCCGGAGAGCGCGAGGACTTGTCCGGCCCCGCCGTGGCCGAAACGCTGCGCGGGGCGGGCTTTGACGTCGTCTACACCTCGATAGTCCCCGACGAGCGGGAGGAAATCAAGCGCGAGCTGATAAAATGCTGCGATGACTTGCGCCTTGCCCTCGTCATAACGACGGGCGGCACCGGCTTCGCGCCGCGCGACGTCACGCCGGAGGCTACGCTCGAAATAGTCGAGCGCGAAACGCCCGGCATCCCGGAGGCGATGCGGCAGCACAGCCTTAAAATCACAAACCACGCAATGCTCACACGCGCGCGCGCCGGCATTCGCCGCGAAACGCTCATAATAAACCTGCCCGGCAGCCCAAAGGCCGCGCGGGAGAATATCGAAGCCGTGCTCAGCGCGCTGAAGCACGGCCTTGAAATGCTGCGCGAGCCGCCGCGGGACCACTCGTGAGCGCCGGTCCCGCCGTGAAAACCGTCTATCTCGACAACGCCGCGACAACGCGCGCCGCTCCCGAGGCCGCCGCCGCCGCCGCGCGGGCCATGCTTGAGGATTTCGGCAATCCGTCCTCCGCGCACGCGCCGGGCCGCCGCGCCGCGGAAATACTTGAAAACGCGCGCGCGGACGTCGCGGGCGTTATCGGCGCCGCCCCGGAAAACGTGATATTCACGTCCGGCGGCACGGAGGCC
>JAISFB010000170.1 GCA_031263805.1 Oscillospiraceae bacterium | reverse complement strand
GACCTTTCCGTCGCGAAGGGCGAGGTCGTATCCGTGATAGGCTCTTCCGGCTCCGGGAAATCTACGTTTTTGCGGTGCGTCAATCTGCTCGAATGGCCGAGCGCCGGGGAGATTTTGTTCAAGGGCGAATCCGTCACGCGGCGCGGCTTTAAGATACCGGGATACCGTGAAAAGGTCGGGATGGTATTTCAGCAATTCAACCTGTTCCCAAATATGAACGTCCTGCAAAACTGCGTCATAGGCCAGATGAAGGTCGCGGGGAGAGACCGGGACACGGCGAGGCAAACGGCGCTCGAATGTCTTGAGAAAGTCGGTATGGGGCAGTATATCCACGCGAAGCCGCGCCAGCTCTCCGGCGGCCAGCAGCAACGCGTCGCCATCGCCCGCGCGCTGTGTATGGAGCCCGACGCGCTGCTTTTTGACGAACCGACGTCCGCGCTTGACCCCGAGATGGTAGGCGACGTGCTTCGCGTGATCTCCGGCCTGGTACACACGGGGCTGACGCTTATCGTCGTAACGCACGAAATGGCCTTCGCCCGCGACGTGTCGGACCGCGTCGTCTTTATGGACGGCGGAGTGATCGCGGAGCAAGGCGCTCCGGGGGATGTGTTCACGCACCCGGCGAGCCCGCGCCTGCGGGAATTTCTAAGCAGATTTTTGAATATGACCGATTCTAATTGATGATATTTTTTATCGAAGTTTTTTTCGGCTGTCCGCCCCTGTTCCCTCGTACCGTAGGGGCGAACACAGTTCACCCCTACGGGACGGGGCGGGGAACGGCGGTCGCCCGACAATTAACATTATATTTTCATTTTGTTAACTGATTATTCTAATTTTCAGTATATAATTCCATCCATAATCGATCCGCGAAATAACCTGTGAAAGGACAACATTATGGAACTTGAAATCGAGGCGACAGCGGCGGTAACGCCGGCGGAGGCGGCGCCGGCCCCTCAGAAAGCGCCGAAAAAGCGGCGGAGCAAAAAGAAATGGATAGCCCTCATCATTATCGTGGCGATAATCGCCGCCGCGGTCATATTCGTCAGGCCGATCATCGCGCGGTACAGAGAGGCGGCCTCCGGCCTGTCGGCCTCATATGTGACGGACGTTGTGACGCGGCGCGACATTTCGTCCTCCCTGTCGGGCAGCGGGACTCTGCGCCCGGCGGATTCGTATTCCGTCACGACGCTGATCGAAGGCGAGATCATCGCGGCGGAGTTTGAGGAAGGCGACGTCGTTGAAAAAGACACCGAGCTTTATAAGATCGACAGCTCGAACACCTCCAGCAGCTTAGAGCGCGCGGAGCTCTCGCTCGCCTCGGCGCGCAACGCCTACAACAGGCAGCTTGAAAACCTTGAAAAGCTGGAGATAACGGCGAGCGCGTCCGGATACATAACAAGCCTTGATATCGAGTACGGCGACAGCGTGACGGGCGGTCAGCCGATAATCAGCATCGTTGACAGCCGGTATATGACGATAGAGCTGCCGTTTCTCACGGACGACGCGGCGGATATCCGCGTCGGTCAGGCCGCCGAGGTCACGCTCGACGGCTCGTTTGAGACGCTGCCGGGACGGGTGACGAAGCTCGGCGGGGCGGATGTTGTTTTGTCCGGGAACATCGTCGCGCGGTATGTGACGATAGAAGTCGAGAATCCGGGCGCCATCTCGCCGTCCCTGACGGCTACGGCGGGCGTCGGCGACGCCGTCGCGGCGGGCGCGGGGACGTTTAAGTATAAAAGCGAAAAAACCGTGTCGGCGGAGTTGTCCGGGGACGTCGCGGCGATAGCCGTCAGCGAGGGGGATTATGTCTTTGAGGGTCAAAGGCTTGTTTCGCTCACGAGCGATTCTCTCAGCGACGCGATCGACAACGCGTACAGGCAATTGCGTGACGCGGAGATCGCGATGGAGAATCAGACCGATCAGCTCGACAATTACACGATAAAATCTCCTATAAACGGCACGGTGATCTCCAAGGACTACAAGCAGGGCGACACGCTGAGCGCCGGCAAGGTCCTCTGCACGATATACGATCTGACGTATCTGCAAATGACGATGAACATCGACGAGCTGGATATCAAGAAAATCGAGGTCGGGCAGAGCGTTGATATAACCGCCGACGCCGTCGAGGGGCGCGCGTTCGCGGGAGTTGTAACGAAAATAAGCATTCAGGGCGCGACGGCGAACGGCGTGACGTCTTACCCCGTGACGGTGCGCATCGACGACGCCGGTGAGCTCTTGCCGGGAATGAACGTGGACGCCGAGATCGTGTTCCAAAGCGCCGAAAACGTTCTTTCGGTGCCGATAGGCGCCGTCGCGCGCGGAAACCGAGTGCTCGTCAAAACCACCGCGGACGCGGCGTCAGACGGCGAGACGCCGCCGAGCGATATTCCGCAGCTTGGCGGGACTCCGCCGAGCGATTTCCCGCAGGGCGATATCCCGCAGGGCGAAGCTCCGCAGGGCAATATCCCGCAGGGTAATCTCCCGCAGGGCGGCGGCGCGGGTCAGGTCAATATCTCACAGGGCGTCCCGGATGGCTACGAATACGTATCCGTTGAAACCGGCGTTTCGGACGGAACGTATATCGAAATAAAGTCCGGGCTGCGCGAGGGAGACGAGATAACCTACGTCAGGCAGGCGGAGTCGCAGAATATGTTCGTGATGATGCCGGGCGGAATGGGCGGCGGTATGATGGGCGGCGGCGGCGGCACGATGACCGTGACGCGCGCCGGGAGTTCCGGAGCCGCGCCCGGGCCGGATGGCACAGTACGCTACGGAGGTTAGGCGATGGAGCGTAACGAATCGCCGCTTATCGAGTTCCGCAGCGTATCAAAGCACTATTATATGGGCGACAACGTCGTCCGCGCGTGCGACGAGATCAATATGAGCATATATAAAGGAGAGTTTGTCGCGATAGTCGGGCAGTCCGGCTCCGGGAAATCCACTTGTATGAACATAATCGGCTGCCTCGACGTGCCGACCTTCGGGGAATATTTTCTCGGCGGCGTGTCCGTCGGCACGCTGCGAAAAAACGCGCTGGCGGAGATACGCAACGAGATGATCGGCTTCATTTTTCAGCAGTACAATCTGCTGGCGAAAAGCAATCTGCGTGAAAACGTTGAAATACCGCTGATGTACGCCGGCGTATCGAAATCAGAGCGCCGCCGCCGCGCGACTGACGTCTTGACAAAGGTCGGGCTCGGCGATAAGCTGAAAAACAGGCCGAACCAGCTTTCCGGCGGGCAGCAGCAGCGTGTTTCGATAGCCCGCGCGCTTGTGGGCAGCCCGTCGATAATACTTGCCGACGAGCCGACGGGCGCGCTCGACTCGAAAACCGGGCTTGAAGTGCTTTCGATGCTCCGTGAGCTCAACGAGGAAGGCAACACCGTGGTGCTGATAACGCACGACAGCTCGATAGCGGCGCGGGCGCAGCGCGTCATCCGTTTAGAGGACGGGAGAGTATCGTATGACGGCCCGGTATCAGCCGCGCCGGGAGTGGGCGGGGACGTGAGAACGGAGGTCGGCGTATGAGATTTTTTGAGTCCTTTGAGCTCGCGCTGAAAAATATACTCGCGGGGAAGATGCGCGCGTTTTTGACTATGCTCGGCATTATCATCGGCGTTATGTCCGTCATTACGATAGTAGGGCTCGGCAACGGGATGGAAAACTATATGGTAGACGCGTTCAAAAGCCTCGGGACCGACACGCTGAACATTATGATAACCGGGCGCGGCAGCTCGCGCTCAGTTTCCGAGGAAAAAATGTATGAAATCGTCGAGGAGCATCCGGAGTATTTCTTAAAACTGTCTCCGATGGTTTCGATGGGCGGCGTGACCGTGAAGCTCGGGAGCGAGACGCTGGAATCCCCGTCGGTGACGGGCGTCAGCGAGGATTATCTCGAAATGAAGCAGTATCTTCTGATGCCGGGCGGGCGCGGGCTGTATTACGTTGACGTCAGGGAGCGCGCCAACGTCTGCGTTGTCGGAACGTATGTGAGCGAGACGTATTTTAACGGCGACGCCGTCGGCGAAACGCTTAAAATATCGGGGCGGATGTTCACGATAATCGGCGTGATGGACATCATTGCCGACAGCGGCGAGACTGAAGAGGGCGGCGCGGACGACGTTATTTTTATCCCGTATTCGACCGCGGCGCGCATGAGCGGCATCGGCGTTCTGAACTCCTACACCGTGACGCTTGTGTCGGAAGACCTTGCCACGCCCGCAAAAGCGGCGATGGAGGACGAGCTGTATGACATATTCGGTTCCGACAACGCCTACAGAGTGCAAAGTATGAGCGAGCTGCTCGGCACTATGACGCAGATGCTGAGCATCCTGATCACGGTTTTGGCGCTGATCGCGGGCATTTCCCTGCTCGTCGGCGGCATCGGGATAATGAACATTATGCTCGTATCCGTCACGGAGCGCACGCGCGAGATCGGTATACGCAAGGCGCTCGGCGCTAAAGAACGGTACATTATGTCGCAGTTCGTCATAGAGGCCGCGACGACGAGCGTTATCGGCGGGGCGCTCGGCATACTCGCGGGCTTCGGGCTCTCCGCCGTCGCGACGCAGGTCATCGCGGCGATGACGGAGGAAAGCCTTACCGTATCGCCGTCAATTGCCTCGGTATTTATGGCGTTCGGTATCTCCGCCGTAATAGGAATACTGTTCGGGTATCTCCCCGCGAAAAAAGCGGCGAAGCTCAATCCGATAGACGCGCTGCGCTATGAGTAATTATTTTTATGAAAGGACTCGGAAATAAAATATGAAAAAGAAAATATCGCTTATCCTCGCACTCGTCTTAACGCTTTCGCTTTTCGCGATGCCCGCGGCGGCGGCGGCGGACCAGACGGAGGTCGAAAACACGATCCGCGCGCTCGGCATTATGACGGGCGACGAAAAGGGGAGGATGAACCTCTCGGACAATATCACGCGCGCTGAATTCGTAAAGCTCGCCGTAAACGCCTCGGTGTACAAGGACACGGCGGCGGAGGCGTCCGGCTATTCGCTGTTCAAGGACGTAAAAAGCTCACACTGGGCGTCGCCGTCCGTCAAAATTGCCGTTGACAACGGCTGGGTCACAGGCTATTCGGACGGCACGTTCCGCCCGGACAAGGGTATTACGCTTGAAGAAGCCGCGACGCTTGCCGTGCGGATGCTTGGCTACACGCAGGCCGACCTCGTCGGGGCGTTCCCGGACGCGCAGCTCGCGAAGTACAGGGCTCTCGGCCTTGACGCGAACGTCACGGCGACGCGCGGGCAGACCGTCACAAGGCGCGACTGTATGAACATTTTCTACAATATGCTCACGGCGGACACAAAGCAGGGAACGGCCTACGCGACGACGCTCGGCTACAGGCTCGATTCCGCGGGAGAGATGAACTACACCGCGCTCGTAAACGCGGGCGTCGAGGGCCCCGCTATCCTGAAAAGCGGCTCGGCACTCGCCGCCGCGCTGCCGTTCACGACCGACAATATGACGGTCTACAGAAACGGCTCGCTGTCCACCGCCGCGTCGGCGCAGGCGTATGACGTTTGCTATTATCATAAAAATCTGAGGAC
>JAISFB010000158.1 GCA_031263805.1 Oscillospiraceae bacterium | reverse complement strand
AATCACGCGCCGTCGGACATAAGCAAGTGGAGCTCATTTAGTACGCCGTTCCACCGCTCGCGTTCCGCGTCGCTTATATGCAGCTCGTCAGGCAGCTCGGGTGTGCTCGTATAGGTCAGCCACGTTGCGGTTTCGCATATGAAGCTGCGGCAGTGGTCGGCGGCGGACTCGCGCGTCGCGGCGATAAAGAGCGGCAGATCGCCGCTGCGCCATATATACTGTGCTCTGGCGGTCAAACGGTTGAAGTTAACGTCATCAGGCAGCAGGGCGAGCCACTTTTCGGCTTCGGTCTCATCGTCCGAGACGAACAGCAGCGCGTTGATCGCCGAATAGCGGAACGGCTCGTGCGGACATTTTTCGAGTATCAGATTCGCGAAACGGCGCAACAGCGGCTTGTCTTCTTCTATATATCCGCAGTACAGCGAGCGCAGGCGCATATGTATCACGCGCCAGTCGTTCGGGAATTCGGCGTATGCCGTTTTGGCGAGCTCGGTTTTTTGACGGTCTTGTCCCGAGACGTCAAGCTCGTCGTACTCCGCGATAAGCGCCTCGATACGCTCGTCGCTGCGGAGCATATCGTTTCCCATGAGCTCGTCGATCGTGATCTCAAAAAAATTCGCGAGCGGCGGCAGCAGCGCTATGTCCGGCAAGCTGTCTCCGCACTCCCATTTCGACACGGCCTTTGCCGAAACGCCGAGGAAATCCGCGAGGCGCTCCTGCGTCAGGCTCTTTGCGACCCGCAGACGGCGGATATTCTCCGCAAGGTAAATGTTCATTTTGTTGACCTCCTGATTGAATTGAATTCGGCTGCGCGTATTGCGCAGCTGCGGGCACAGCTTACCACGGGCGCAATAACGCGTCAACCTCGCCGCGGTGGAGATAATATCGAACAACGGCAGACCTTATAGGTTGGCTTGAAGCCGCGCTTTCGCGGCGCCGGGATTTCACCGGCAATATCCGTCCGCTTAAATCGTAACAAAATTATTAACATTTACCGCTCCTATTGACAAACGCTTTTCCCGGTGGTAAATTACATTTAGCACTCGGGTCGCCGGAGTGCTAAACAGAGGAAGCTTGGAACGGGAGGCGCCGTCCGTGTCAGACGAACGAAAAAAAGATATTCTGCGCGCCGTGATAGACCGGTACGTCGAAACGGCGGAGCCCGTCGGCTCAAAGGCGATATCGTCGTCCCGGCTGGGCTCTCCCGCGACGATACGCAGCGAAATGGCGGCGTTAGAGGAAGACGGGCTGCTGGAGCAGCCGCACACGTCGGCGGGCCGGATACCCACGGCGGCGGGCTATCGCGTGTACGTCAACGAGCTTATGCGGCGGCACCGGCTGTCGGTCGAAGAAACGGAACGGCTGAACCGCGCGTTAGAGCGGCGCGTGACGGAGCTCGACCGCGTGATCGCCTACGCCGGACAGATAGCGTCCCGCCTGACAAGCTTTCCCGCCTATGCGCTGATGCGGACGAAATCAGACCTGACGGCTCTGCGGTTCGATGTGATAGAAATCGACCCGAGGTCCTTCATCCTCGTCGCGCTGCTTACGGGCGAGGCCGTGAAAAACAAGCTTTTTCATCTGCCGACGCCCGCGCCGGAAGGCTTTTTCATACGCGCGGAGGCGATACTGAACTCAAGCTTCACGGGGATCCCCGAGAGCGCCGTCACGGAGAGCCTTATTTTGGCGGCGGAGCGCGCGTCCGGAGACAGGCAGGGCGTATTCGCGGCGGTATCGGCGTTCTTAATCGAGCTGCTCGGCGAATCCGCGCACGGTGGCTACGCCGTATCGGGCGGGGCAAGGCTGCTTGAGCATCCCGAGTTCCGCGACGCGGAAAAGGCGCAAAGGCTTCTCGGATTCATCGAAGGCGAGGACGCGGCGCCGAGTCTGCCGATGCCGGAGCACAACACCAAGGCGAAAATCACCATCGGTCCCGAAAATCTCGCGAAGGAGCTGGAGAACACGAGCGTCGTGGTAACGCGCTACGACATGGGCGACGATACGGAGCTGCTGCTCGGCGTCGTCGGCCCCACGCGAATGGACTATCCGCGCGTGCTCTCGCGGCTGCAATATCTCGCGCGGGGCATAACAGGCGGATCGCCGCCGGGCGACGGCGGGATCGCGGAAGAGTAAATTATTAGAATAAATTATTAAATTATATTGAAAGCGGGTGACAGCATTGTCGTCAAAAAAAACAAAAGACCCTGAAAAAATGCCGCGCGAAGCGGAGGACAAGGACGAGATGGAGTGCGGGCAAAATGACTGCGGCGCCGAAACCGAAACAGACATCGACATTGAGGACGCGGAAGGTCCGGACGCGCTTCTTCGCACCGAGCGCGAAAAATATACGCGCCTTTACGCCGAATACGAAAATTTCCGCCGGCGCAGCCAAAAAGAGCGCGAGAATTTGATCTCACAGGCGCGCGCGGAGGTTATAGCGAAGCTGCTGCCGGTATATGATAACCTTGCCCGCGCGCTCGAGACCCCGTGCTCGGACGAAGCGTTCCTGCGCGGCGTCGAGCTCACGGCGGCGCAGACGGACGAAATATTCAAGGCCCTCGGCGTCGAGGAAATACCCGCCGTCGGCGAAAAATTCGACCCGGAGCGGCACAACGCCGTATCGAGCGTAACGACGGACGAAGCTCCGAGCGGCGCGGTAACGGCTGAGTTTCAAAAAGGCTTCACGCTGAACGGTAAGGTTATCCGTCACGCCGTCGTGCAGGTGAATTCATAAAAACCAAAATCAAAAATATTAGGAGGCAAACAAAAATGGGCAAAATAATAGGAATCGACCTGGGAACCACAAATTCATGCGTGGCGGTCATCGAGGGCGGAGAGCCGACGGTCATCGCAAACGCCGAGGGCGCGCGCACGACGCCGTCCGTAGTGGCGTTCTCTCGCGAGGGAGAGCGTATGATAGGCGCGGTGGCGAAGCGTCAGGCCGTCACAAACCCCGAGCGCACGATCTCATCGATAAAGCGCGAGATGGGCTCCGCGTATAAAGTGACTGTCGATTCAAAGCAGTACACGCCGCAGGAAATTTCCGCTATGGTCCTGCAAAAGCTGAAAACCGACGCGGAAAACTATCTCGGGCAGAAGGTCACGGAGGCCGTCATCACCGTTCCGGCGTATTTCACCGACAGCCAGCGTCAGGCGACAAAGGATGCCGGAAAAATCGCGGGGCTCGACGTCAAGCGCATTATAAACGAGCCGACGGCGGCGGCGCTCGCATACGGCATCGACAAAGAGCAGGAACAGAAAATAATGGTCTACGACCTCGGCGGCGGCACCTTTGACGTGTCCGTGCTGGAAATCGGAGACGGCGTTATAGAGGTGCTCGCGACGGCGGGCAACAACCGCCTCGGCGGAGACGATTTTGACGAATGCGTCGTAAATTATCTGCTCTCGGAGTTCAAAAAATCCAACGGCATCGACCTTGCAGCCGATAAACTGGCGCTCCAGCGCCTGCGCGAGGCCGCGGAAAAAGCGAAGATCGACCTTTCGGGGCTCGCGCAGACGAACATCAATCTGCCGTATATCACGGCGGACGCGTCCGGCCCGAAGCATCTTGATATGACGCTCTCGCGCGCGAAGTTCAACGAGCTCACGGCGCAGCTCGTCGAAAAGACGATGGAGCCGGTGAATCAGGCCCTGCGCGATTCGGGGCTCAGCGCGAACCAGCTTTCAAAGGTCCTGCTCGTCGGCGGCTCGACGCGTATTCCCGCCGTTCAGGACGCCGTGAAGCGCATTACGGGCAAAGAGCCGTTCAAGGGCATAAACCCCGACGAATGCGTCGCGGTCGGCGCGGCTATTCAGGCGGGCGTGCTCGGCGGGGACGTGGAGGGGATACTGCTTCTCGATGTGACGCCGCTTTCCCTCGGCATCGAGACGATGGGCGGCGTGTTCACGCGTTTGATAGAGCGCAACACCACGATCCCGACGAAAAAATCGCAGGTGTTCTCCACCGCCGCCGACAACCAGACCTCCGTGGAGGTAAACGTGCTTCAGGGCGAGCGAGAGATGGCGCAATACAACAAATCCCTCGGAAAATTCCACCTCGACGGCATCGCGCCCGCGCGGCGCGGCGTGCCGCAGATCGAGGTCACGTTCGATATAGACGCCAACGGCATAGTCAACGTCTCGGCAAAAGACCTCGGCACGGGCCGCGAGCAGCACATCACATTGACAAGCTCCACTAACCTCTCAAAGGACGACATCGAAAAAGCCGTCAAGGAAGCCGAGCAGTACGCCGCCGACGACCAAAAGCGCCGCGAGGAAGCCGACGCGCGCAACGCCGCCGATCAGGCAGTTTATCAGTCCGAAAAGACGCTCGAAGAGCTTAATGACAAAATTTCCGCGGAGGACAAAAAGACTGTCGAGGACGGGATCGCAAAGGTAAAAACAGCCCTCGCCGGCACGGATATCGACGCCGTCAAAGCGGCGACTGACGAGCTTCAAAAGGCGTTTTACGCCATCTCTGAAAAGCTCTACGGCCAAAACGCCCCAGGCGGCGACGGAGACGGCGCTCCGCCCCCTCCCGGCTCCGACGGCGGCGATTACTACGACGCGGACTACGAAGTCGTGGACGACGACAAGCAGTAAGCGGCAATGGCGGAAAAACGGGACTATTACGAGGCGCTTGGCATAAACCGAAGCGCCTCGGACGATGAGATAAAAAAGGCGTTCCGAAAGCTTGCGAAGCAGTATCACCCCGACGTGAATCCCGGCGACAAAAGCGCCGAGACGCGCTTCAAGGAGATAAACGAAGCGTATGAGATACTGTCCGATTCCGAGAAAAAGGGACGCTATGACGCCTACGGGCACGCCGGCGTCGATCCGAATTTCGCCGCGTCCGGCGGCGGCTTCGGAGGCTTTTCGGGTTTCGGCGACTTCAGCGATATTTTAGGAACTATCCTCGGCGGCGGGAGGAGCGCCGCGTCGTCCGCCAACTCTCCGCGCCGCGGCGGGCGCGTCACGGCGTCCGTCACGATAAGCTTTGAGGAAGCGGCGTTCGGCTGCGAAAAGGATATCGAAATTTCGCGCGTCGAGGAATGCGAAACCTGCTCCGGCTCCGGCGCGAAGCCGGGGACCTCGGCCGAAAAATGTACGGAATGCGGCGGCTCAGGCGTCGTCACACAGGCGCGGCGCACTGCGTTCGGCGTTATGCAGAGCACAGCCGAGTGCCCAAAATGCGGCGGGCGCGGAAAAATCATACGCACCCCGTGCGAAAAATGCCGCGGAGCCGGGCGCGTGCGCCGCCGCAGGAGCGTTACTGTAAAAATCCCCGCCGGGATCGACTCCGGGCAGGCGATAAATATGCACGGGCAGGGCGACGCGGGCATAAACGGCGGCGGCGGCGGAGATTTATACGTCGGCGTGTCGGTCCGCCGGCACGAGATATTTGAGCGCGAAGGGACGTCCGTGCTTCTCGAAATGCCGATTTCCTTCACAAAAGCGGCGCTCGGCGGTGAGGCCGAGGTCCCGACGCTCGACGGCAAGGTCAAATACACGATCCCCGAGGGGACGCAGACCGGGACGACATTCAGACTGCGCGGCAAGGGCATCCCCAGCCTGCGCGGCGGCGGGCGCGGCGATCAACTCGTCACCGTCAAGCTCCAAACCCCGACGCATCTCACAAAAGAACAAAAAGAACTGCTGCGCCAGCTCGAAGGCACAGCCACGGAAGAACGTGAGCACGGCAAGAGAAAGAAAAAGAAGTAAGAAAAAGAAGTGACGCGCCGCGCAGGCGCATAAATCGCAAGAAACAATGCTCAGCAAAGCCGGCAATTTGAGCCTACGGTTTAAGCTCCACACCCGCGTTCGGCGAAAACCGCAGCGTCCTCTCCTCCGCAACGCGCGTATTTTCCGGGATAAAGCCGCGCGCGGCGACGCCCGGAAACACCCATGTATTCGGGCCGATATGCGTCCCCGGTTGCGTGACGCAGTTCGCCCCCAGACGCGAGGAATCGCCGAGGATGAGCCCGAATTTGTCGGAGCCGAGGCTTTTTGTCCCGTCAGGGAGTTTTAAGGAAACCTCGGATTGGTCGAATTTTCTGTTGGCCGTGATGACGCCCGAGCCGATCCGCGCCGACGCGCCGAGAACGGAATCCCCGGCGAAGGCAAGGCTTGCGATCTTCGCGCCGCCGAACATGACGACGTGCTTGACCTCGCTGCCGTGCCCGACACTGCAACCGTCGCCGATTATCGTATACGGGCGTATCAGCGCGCCCGGCATTATCTCGACGTTGCGGCCTATGTATACGGGGCCGATTATCGTGACGCCGTTGTAGATCACGCTGCCGCTGTCGATGTAATAGCTGTTGTGTAATACGGGCGAGGCCGCCTCACCGCCGCTGCCCGGGCGCACGGAGCCGTGATTTTCGCGTATATCGTGCTTCACGAGAGAATTTTCAAGGAAAGTATTGGCGAGCTCAAGTATCTCCCAAGGCTCGCGGAGCTCCGCCAAAAAACCCGGTATCGGGAATTTTTCGGGCTTTCTGAAAT
>JAISFB010000124.1 GCA_031263805.1 Oscillospiraceae bacterium | reverse complement strand
GCTCACGCCCCGGACGGCGTCAAGATAATATACGGCGTGGAGGGCTATTTCATAAACGACTTGGACTCGCGCCCGGCGATTTTCGGCGAGCTGAGCGGGCTCGACGAGGAATTCGTCGTGTTCGACCTCGAAACGACGGGGCTTGACTCTTACGCCGATAAAATCACCGAAATAGCCGCCGTGACTATCCGCGGCGGCGAGATCATCTCCGAATTTCACACCTACGCAAACCCCGGAATACACATCCCGCGCGAGATAACGGAGCTCACCGGCATCACGGACGAGGACGTGCTCGGCGCGCCGGATCAGGTTGAAGCAGTCCGCGCGTTTCTCGACTACGCGGGAGCGCGCCCGCTCGCGGCGCACAACGCGTCGTTCGACCTCGGCTTTGTCTACGAGGTCTGCTTCACGAACGGAATTCCATTCGACAGCGCCTGCCTTGATACGCTATCGCTCGCCCGCGCGCTTTTCCCCGAGCTGTATAATCACAAGCTTCCCACCGTGTCGAGCGCCCTGCGCCTGCCGGTCTTCGACCACCACCACGCGCTCGCCGACGCGAAAACGACGGGCCTCATCACGATAGCGTTCATAAAAATGCTGAAAGAACGCGGCCTTTACACCGCGGAAGCGGTAAATAAATTCGTATACGACGCGCCGAGCAAGCAGCGCCGGCGCGTGAATCATATCATAATCCTCACAAAGACCCAAGCGGGACTGAAAAATCTCTACCGCATAATAACTGACAGCCATTTGGAGCATTTTCACCGCAACCCGATAATCCCGAAAAGCCTGCTGACAAAGTACAGAGACGGGCTTATAATAGGCTCGGCGTGCGAGGCGGGAGAGATATTTGCCTCCGTCGAGCGCGGCAGCCGGTTTGAGCGCCACCGCCTCGCGCGGTTTTATGACTATCTGGAAATACAGCCCGTTTCCAACAACTTTTTTATGCTGCGCGGGGCGAAGCCGCGCGCGCGCGACGTCGAGCAGCTTCGCGGCTTCAATCGGGCGATAGTAGAGCTCGGACGCGAGACCGGAAAACCGGTCTGCGCGACGGGAGACGTGCATTTCCTCGACCCCGAGGATGAGATTTTCCGAAAAATACTCCTGAACACAAAAGGCTACGAAAGCGCGCTTGAAGACCTACCGCTGTATTTCCGCACGACGGAAGAAATGCTTGAAGAATTCGCGTATCTCGGCGAGGGCGACTGCTACGACGTCGTAGTGACGAACACGCGCGCCGTCTCGGATATGATAGAGAAGATAAGCCCGCTCCCGCCGCCGAAAAAGCTGTTCGCGCCGCAGATCGAAAACAGCGCGGAGGATTTGAAAACCCTCGTTTACTCCCGCCTGCGCGAGCTTTACGGGGAAACGCCGCCGGAGCTCGTCACAAGCCGCGTGGAAACCGAGCTGAGTGATATATTGGGCCGCGGCTATGACGTTATTTACATCACGGCGCAGCGGCTTGTGCGCGACTCGGGGGAGCACGGGTATCTCGTCGGCTCGCGCGGGAGCGTCGGCTCGTCCGTCGTCGCGTATCTCGCGGGGATCACGGAGGTCAACGCGCTGCCGGCGCATTACCGCTGCCCCAAGTGCCGGCATTCGGATTTTGAGAGCGGCGCCGGCTTCGGCTGCGGCGCGGATATGCCGGACAAGGCTTGCCCGGTGTGCTCCGGGAGCTATGAAAAGCACGGCTTTGACATCCCGTTCGAGACATTTCTTGGCTTCGGCGGAGACAAGGTCCCGGATATCGACCTGAATTTCTCGGGAGAGTATCAGGCGGAGGCGCACAAATTCACAACGGAGCTTTTCGGCGCGGAGCACGTATTCCGCGCGGGGACGATAGGCACGGTCAAAGAAAAAACGGCGTTCGGCTACGTAAAAAAATACCTCGAAACGATCGACAAAACGGTCACGCGCGCGGAGGAAAACCGCCTCGCGCAGGGCTGCGTCGGGGTAAAGCGTACGACGGGTCAGCATCCGGGCGGGCTCGTCGTCATCCCGCAGGGGATGGACATCACGGACTTCTGCCCCGCCCAGCGCCCCGCCGACGACGCGGAGAGCGATATAATCACAACGCACTTTGAGTATCACTGTATGGAGGACAACCTCTTAAAGCTCGACGAGCTCGGCCACGACGACCCGACGATGATAAGAATGCTTGAAGAGATGACGGACGTGTCCGCGCTCGACATTCCGCTCGGCGACCCGGAAACGCTTAAAATATTCTCCTCGCCGTCCCCGCTCGGTACGCCGGAGGGCGACGCGATAATCGGCAATACAGGGACTATCGGCATCTCAGAATTCGGCACGGGCTTTACTCGCCAAATGCTCGTCGATACGCTGCCCGACAAGGTGGATACGCTCGTGCGGCTGTCCGGATATTCACACGGAACGGACGTATGGGCGGGCAACGCGCGCGATATAATAATGAATAAGGTCGCCGATATTTCGGAAACCATCGGCTGCCGCGACGATATTACGCTGTACCTCGTCGCAAAGGGAATGGAGGCGCGCCGCGCGTACAAAATCAGCGAGGCCGTCCGAAAGGGCAGAGGCGTCGAGGGCGGGGACTCGGCTGAAATGACGCGGCTCGGCGTGCCGGAATGGTATATCGAATCGTGCAAGAAGATAAAATATCTGTTCCCGAAAGCGCACGCGGCGGCCTACGTGATGATGGCGCTGCGCATAGCGTGGTTCAAGGTTCACCGCCCGATCGCGTTTTATGCGGCGTATTTCTATCGCCGCAGTCAGAAAGGGAACTTTGACGCCAAGACAATGACGCGGGGCGATTCCGTCGCCCTCAATAAAATACGTGAAATAAGGGCGGTTCCCGACCGCGACAAGAAGGACAAGGAGGAGGATATGCTGACGACTCTCGAAGCGTGCCACGAGTTTTACGCCCGCGGCTTCAGCTTCCTCGACGTGGATCTGTACGAATCCGACGCGGTCAAATTCGCCGTCGTCGGTGAAACGTCCCTGCGCCCGCCGCTCATCGCCGTCGCGGGGCTCGGAGAAACAGCCGCGCGGGACATCGCGGAGCGCCGGCGGGGACGGACGTTCATCTCCATAGAAGATTTTTCGCTCGAATGCTCCAAGGTTTCCTCCGCGCATATAAGCGCGATGAGCGAGCTCGGCGCGTTCGGCTCTCTCCCGGCGACGAGCCAGTATTCGATGTTCAGCTGAGCCGCGTTTTTAAGATTTTCAGCGAGGAGTGACGCACTGTTGAATATAACAAGCCTCTCGGCTCTTGCCGCCGAAGCGAAAAAAAGGCCGCGCCGCGCCGCGCTCTCCGTCGTGTGCCCGTATGACGCGCACACGCTCGGCGCCGTGCTCAGGGCGTCCCGCGAGGGCGTCGTCCGCGCCCGGCTTTTCGGGGAACCGGAGAAAATAAACGCGGCGTTTGAAGCGCTCGGGGAAGACCCCGGCGGCCTTGAAACAGTCCGCGCGGACAGCAACGCGGAAGCGCTCGCCGCCGCGGTCGCCGGCGTTCGCGGAGACCGCGGTATCATAATGAAAGGGCTCCTTGACACGTCGGATTTTCTCCGCGCTGTTTTGTCCAAAGAAAGCGGCTTGCGCGGGAAGTCAGGCGGGCTGCTTTCGGCGTTCGGGATTTTCGAGGCGCCGAGCTATCACAAGCTCTTTGCCGTCACGGATTTCGCGATGAATATCGCCCCGGATCTGTCAGCGAAGCGCGCAATACTTGAAAACGCCGCCGCGTTTCTGCGTTCTGTCGGCGTCGATAAGCCGAAGATCGCCGCGCTTTCGGAGGCGGAGCATGTAAACCCGAAAATCCCGGCGTCCTCGGACGCCGCCGAGCTGAAGCGCCTGAACGAAGCCGGCGAAATAACGGACTGCGTGATCGACGGCCCCATCGCCTTCGACATTGCGACAAGCCGCGAAGCCGCCGAGATAAAGGGCTATTCCTCGCCCGTCGCGGGGGACGCTGACCTGCTTTTGGCGCCCGAGATCGTCTCCGGGAACATTTTGGTCAAAAGTCTCACGGGTTTTGGCGGAGCGAGAACGGCGGGAGTCGTCCTCGGCGCGGACGTCCCCGTGGTGATGACCTCGCGCTCGGCGGAGGAGGATGACAAGTACTATTCAATAATTTTAGCGGCGTTAGGCGCCGGCGCCGGGGCGGAGAAATGAAAAATGAGGGGCGCTGCTATGACATTACCGATCAAAGCCGAACGTCTGTATATCACCGAGTTCAACGCAGATATGGCCGAAAGCGTCCATCTCGCCTCGCTTGACGAGGACAATCGTAAATTCCAGCCGGATGAGGTGTTTGAAACGGTTGAAGACGCGAGAGAAGCCGTCACCGAGCTAATGTCGTTTTACGCCGGAAACGATTCGCCGCTTGTCTACCCCGTCGTTTTGAACGACGGGCGGCATATCGGGCACGTGCAGGCGGTCCCTATAGAAAACGGATGGGAAATCGGGTATCATACGGCGAAGCCGTTCACAGGCCGAGGCTACGCGACGGAAGCCGTTATCGCTTTTCTGCCGTTCATTACGGACAGACTCGGCATTCCGCAAATTTTCGGCATCTGCCGCGCCGATAATACCGCGTCCCGTAAGGTCTTAGAAAAATGCGGCTTTGTATTGGAGCTTGAACTGAACGCGCCGTACCACGGAGCGGAACACCGTATTTGCCGCTATAAATACAAGGTCTCATTATGAAAAAAGTATACCGCATACTCGCCGTAAATCCCGGCTCCACCTCGACGAAGATCGCGCTGTTTGAAAACGAAACAGAGCTTTTCCGCGAAAAGCTCTCGCATTCGTCAAAAGAGCTCGCGCCGTTCCCGGACGTCCAAAGTCAGCTCGCCTTCCG
>JAISFB010000188.1 GCA_031263805.1 Oscillospiraceae bacterium | reverse complement strand
TTGGGGTCGGCCATATACGAGACCGTGTCGGAGGGGAGCCCGCGCGAAGCAAGCCGCGAGCCCGCGAAGCGTTTTATCCCGTTGTAGATGACCGCGAAGATCGGGACACCGAGCAAAAGCCCCCAGAAGCCGAACAGCCCGCCGAACAGCAGTATGGCGAACATCACCCAAAAGCCGGACAGCCCGAGCGACGTGCCCTGAATCCTCGGATAAAGCACGTTCCCGTCAAGCTGCTGGAGCACGACGATTATGATCACGAATATGAAGCACTTCGCCGGGTTTTCGAGCAGCAACAGTATCGCGGGCGGGACGCCGCCTATGAACGGCCCGAAGAACGGGATGATATTCGTGAACCCGACGAGCACGGAGATGAGCACGGCGTAAGGTATCCTCGCCGCCGTCAGCGCTATCCAGCAGACGACGCCGACGATGAGCGAGTCGATAAGCTTGCTCGTTATGAAGCTCCCGCACGTGAAGTCCACGAAGCGCAGAGCGTCCACGGTACCCGTCGCCCAGCGGCGGGGGAACACGGCGTAAAGCAGCTTTTTCACCTGCGCCGAAAATATCTCCTTGTGATACAGCGCGTAGACCGCTATCACGAAGCCGATGAGCAGATTGGCAAGCTCGCGGATCACGCCGATAACGCCCGTCGTCAGGCCGGACACTATGACGTTGACCTGTTCGAGCAGCGTTGTTTTGAGCCAATCGGTCAGATTGTCCTCAATGCTGCCGATTAGTCCGACGACTACTTCTTCAAGCTCCTGATTGTGCGCCAGCACGCCCTCGATCCAGTCGAGAGCCGTGCGGAAATACTGCGGCATACGGCTTATCAAGCTCTCGACGCTCGTATACACCTGCGGCAGCAGCATAGCGAGCGCCCCGCCGAGCAAAACGAGTGTGATGAGCATTGTGGTGAGCACGGACACGGCGCGGCGGCGGCGCAAGGCGCGCTCCTTATTTTTCCCGCCCAGCCGGCGGAACACGCGCCGCTCGAAGAAATTCATCGGCTTGTTCAGCAGATACGCCAGCACGAGCCCGTATATGACCGGGGCGAGCGCCCGCGCCGTAGCGCGCAGGACGGCCATCGCCGAACGCCAGTGCGACACGCCGAGGTATATGAGTATCCCCGACACGATGACGCCGAGCGCCGTTAAGCCCCATTTGAACTGCTGCGACGCGATAAAACGTTTCATCATCCCGGTATTTCCCTATGCGATATTTCTCTATACATGGCCGCGCCGGAGTCCGGACGGGTCTTTTCATCGACGGAAAGCACCTCGACGCTTATCCTGCGCTCGCCGAAGCGGACCTCAATGACGTCGCCGGGCTTTACGGCGGCGCCGGGCTTCGCTTCGCGTCCGTTCAGCTTGACGCGCCCGCCGCCGGCGGCCTCGGCGGCGACAGTTCGGCGCTTTATCAGTCGCGATACCTTAAGATATTTGTCCAATCGCATTTACGCAGCCGTTTCCCTTCTTAAAATCGGTGAATATAGGTCATTAGCAGGAAAGGACGCTTCAGCGTCCTTTCCGTTCCGTTAAAAACTCTCGGAATCTGTATTCGCGGCCCGGAAAGCGCACAGCGGCGGCGGAGCCTTCGCCGTACCGCGAAAACTTACCTTGCCCGGCAAAAAATCTGTTCGCCGCCGCGATTCCTGTCGTGAATACAGCTCTTATTTCGCGATGATTTCGCGCAGCGCCTTACCCGGCTTGAACTGCGGGATCTTCGTCGGCGGAATATTGATGGCTTCCTTCGTCTTGGGGTTGCGCCCAATGCGCGCGGCGCGGTTCTTCACGTCGAAGATCCCGAAGCCGACGAGCTGAATCTTTTCACCGGCGGAGAGAGCGTTGGTGATTTCGGTGAGTGCGGCGTCAAGCGCTTTTTCGCTGTCCTTCTTAGATAGTCCTGAGGTCTCCGCGATTTTTACGATGAGTTCCGTTTTGTTCATTTGTGTGTCCTCCTTAAAATTTTTGCTTTGAAAATTTTTGCTTTGATATATCTTTAAGAGCGGGCGGTCAACGGCCCTTCCCTAAAGAAGCGAATTCTGAAGCGGTTCCGGGCGCTCCGTTTCGGATGCTCAGAATTTATCACAGTTCTTCCTATTGCGCAAGAGTAAATTTCAATTTTTCTAAAGATAATAAAAACTGATAATATAAATGCGTAAAAAACGCCTGTTTTTACCGATTCTTATCGGGAGGAAGCCTCAGCAGGTCCGCTATCCCGCCGCCCTTCGGCACGTATTTCAAATCCTCGCGGGTTATCGCCCCGGCGACGACGGCGAGCACGGCGTAGATCACGACGGCCACGAGTATCGCGGGAGCGAGCGCGAAGACCTCCGCCGTACGTCCGGAGCCGAACGTCGTCCCGAGAAGCTTGCGCGACAGCCCGTACACGGAATAAGCCGCGGCGCCCATAACGGCGGAGATCATAAGCGGCTTTACGGCCGAGCGCGTCACGCGCGCCGGGTCCGGCGTTTTGAGCTTTATGACGATAAGATTTATCACCGTTATCAGCGCGTAGCAGACGAGAGTCCCCACGGGCGACCCGATTATCCCGATACGGCGGTCGCCGACAAGGACGTAATCGAGCGCGAGCTGCGCCGCGCCGCCTATTACGAACGTCGCCATCGGGACGCGTTCCCGCCCGTTCGCCTGAAGGATAACGGTGGTCAGCAGCTGCGCGCACGCGAAGAAGGACGCCGCGCCGAGGATCGCGAGTATTCTCGCCCCGTCCTCCGCCGCCGCGGACACGCCGTAGAGCGCTCTGAAAATCGGGCCGGACAGTACCGTTATCCCGACGGCGGCGGGCATGGCGGCGAGACAGACGAGCTTCATCGCGGATTCCGTGATGCCGCGGGCCTCCGCGCTCCGCTTCCCGGCCGCCGCAGCCGAAATAGCCGGCAGCACGCTCACCGTGATCGCCGAAATAAGCGACGGCGGAAAGCTGAAAATAGTCTGGCACTGCGAATATATACCGAATTTGCTTATCGCCTCCGCGTGGGTGAGCCCCGAGGCCTCTAACCTGAGGCTCACGACGCGTGAATCGAGCAGCGTCAGGACGCTCATAAACGACGCCCCGAGCGTGATGGGCACGCTTACCCTGAATATCGCCCCGAGCGTCGATTTTACGCTGAGCGCCGGTTTATCGCCGCGCTCCGCGATCCCGTCCCCGAGCCTCGGCGATATCCGGCGTTCCCGCCGGCGCTTGTACGCGATGAGCACCGGCAGCGATATCACGAGCCCTATCACGCTCCCCGTGATAGCTCCAGCAGCCGTAGTCCCCGAATCCGCCCCGCGATTTATCAGCGCGACGGCGACGGCCATTCCGAAAATCAGCTTGCAGGTCACCTCAAGAAATTGCTTGATGGCGGTGGGCAGCATATCTCCGTGCCCCTGCGCGTATCCCTCGTACACGGAGACGACGCAGCACAAAAACACGGCGGGGGAGAGCGTGCGTATGCCCGCCTGCGCCTGCGGGTCTTTCATAAAGTCCGCGAGCTGCGGCGCGAAAATGAACATCAGCGCGCTTACAGCCGCGCCGACAACCGCGAAAGCAGGCAGGGCTACGCTGTGATACCGCGCGATCTGGCGCTCTCTGCCCGTCTCGCCCGCGGCGGAAATAAGCCTCGACAGCGCCGCCGGTATCCCGGAATACGAGATCGCCAGCAGCAGCGTGTATATCTGATACGTCTTGTTGAAGTGCGCCGTGCCGTCCGTGCCGAGCAGATTGTACAGCGGTATCTTGAAAAGCGCTCCGACAAGCTTCGCTATCACGACGGACGCCGCGAGTATCGCCGCGCCCTTCAAATAATTTTTTTCGCTTCGCTCCGTCAAGTCTGCGTTCCTTTCTTAGCTTAAATGCCCGCCCCGGCCCATCCCGGCCCGTCCCGGCCGTGCCCGCCGCGCGCCGCTTCGGACGCGTATTGCATATACCAATTGTATTCATCGGGGCGGATTTTATACGCGCCGAGCCGCCGCGGCGTTACATTGTCCGGGGCGATAATGGATATCCGGGACAGCTTTTATCGCGCGCGGGCTGTGGATATACCTGTGGATAGTGTGTAGAACTACAGAAAACGGAGCGATTATTCCCCGGGGAAATAATCGGCCGGCAGTTTCATCCTATCCACGCGGTGATGAATATTTGAGATAACGGCGCGAAACGAGCCGTATACGCGGATGATATCAAGATGACATAAAAGCTGTTTTTGCGACAAAATAATACCTTCACGGGCGCGATTTTTAAGGGGCGTCGCGTTTTTGGAGCCTGATGTCGCGCCCGTAAAAACGCAATATCTTGTACTCGCCCTCAAGCCGTGACGCAATTTGCGGGGAGTACCTGCGTGAAAGCTCTTCGGGATCGAGGTTCGTGCTTATGATGGTTTTCCTCCCCGTAATCAGTCGGGTATTGACGAGCTCATAGAGCGCCGACGTCGTGAAAGCGGTCGTCAGCTCCGCGCCGAGGTCGTCGGCGATCAGCAGCTCGCACTCGCGGTAACGCCGGGCTTCCCCGCGAGCCTCGGCGGAGTCCTCATCATCGCGTGAGAATTTTTCTTCCTCCAGCCGGGAGAATATCGACGTGAACGTGTCGTAGACCACCGAGCAGCCGCCGTCGGCGACGACGCGGGCGATAGCGGCGGACAGAAACGTCTTGCCGAGCCCCGGCGCGCCGGACATAAGCAGATTGAAAGAGCTTTGCCCGAACTCGCGCGCGTACCGTCGGCAGAACTCGAAAACCATCTGCATATGCTCGCGTACGCGATAGCCGGCGTCGTCCGTTTCGTCGTAGAGCTCGATCCGGAACGTCTCGAAGGATTCTCCGCCGAGCTTGAATAAGCTCGACAGCGCCTTTCGCTGCTCCGTTTTATACAACGCCTCTAAGCAGGAGCAGATTTTCGCCCCGATAAAGCCGGTGTCGCCGCATTTTTCGCAGAGCGGGGCGTCGTCGAGATAATTCTCCGGCAGCCCGAGAGCGAGGCATTCCCGCCCGAGCTCCGCGCGCAGAGCCTCGCCCCTTGCCTCCAAAGCCCCGACAGAGCTCTCCGGAGCTCCATAGTCGAGCGCGAGCGCGAACAGCCCGCGCATCGCCGAAACGAGCTCCGCGCTGAGCCGAGCTGCGCGCGGAGAACGGGCGAACACCTCGCGCTCCCGCCCCCTCCGCCGGGCTTCGCGCGCTCCGCGCCGCTCGGAGAGCGCTTGCCTCGCCTGCGCGAGCAGTTTTCCGTCAAGAGCCATCGCGGCTATACCTCTTTATCGGCATTTTTGCCGCTTATACCGGATAAAAGCCTTTTCATCCGTTCAAATTCATCCCCGTCGGGCGCCGCGCGCGAGGGGGCTTTGCCGGAGGCTTTTGACCGCGCCGGAGGCTTATCCGCTCTCGTGTCGCGCTCGGTTATTTCCGCCGCCGTGTGCAAGCCCTTGCCGTGCCAGTTGTTTATGATCTTGTCCATATAGCTCCAGGCGAGCTGACCGGTTTTAGTGACCGTGCGGTCATAGGCTATCAAGACCTCATCCGCCCCGAAACCGAGCGCGAGCCAGCTTTTGACGTATTTGCTTTCGGTGAGCGTCAGCTCTCTGCCGTTTATTTGAAGCGCTTTTTTGATAAGACCGGCTTCGGTGTACTGCGCCTCGCGCTCTTTTATATACCGCTCCGCGGCCTCAAGAGAGAAGATGCCCTCGCGCTCCCACGTGTAAGCGACTTTTTCGATATAGCGCATCGCCGGGGGAGAGCTGCTCTCGCCGCGCCGCCGCGCATCTGTCATACAGTAGCGTATCAATTGCAAAATGACCTCCGGCGGCAGCTTTAAGTTGTTGTAGATGCCGAGCAGGCGTATCAGCTCGTCGGCGGACAGCTCGCGCCCGAACATATTCTGGACCTCTTGAAGGAGGTCTTGAAACGGCTTTCGCTCGGTCTCGCCGCGCAGCTCTGGGAAGTCGCGGCGGAGAGCGCTTCGCTTTGCGCTCGGCTTTGCGGGCGGAGCCTCGGCGTCGGGGAGCTTGGCGGAGGCGTCGTCGGCGTTTCCGCCGCCGTCGCGCGCTCCCGCCGTTATAAGCGTCAGAAGCGTGTCCGAGGCCGCGCGCAGGCGCGCGGCGCTCCAGCCGAAGCTCCGCGCCGCGTCGTCGGGCACACCGCCGCCGCCGTTCGCCGTTAAAAACAGGTACAGTAAAGCAGCGTCGCCGTCCCCGAGCCGAAGCAGCTCTGAGGCTATGTAGCCCGGTATCGAAACGTAATTTGTATCCATAGGCCGATCCTTAACAGCGGAGCTTTACAATACGCCCTCAAGCCATCCGAAGATTTTGTCCTGATTTTCCTTGCCGTTGAACCGGGGGTCGCCGTGCGCCGCGCCCTCGAGCAGGTCGAGCTGTACGCGTCCGTCGCCGCAGACCGCCCTTATGCGTTCGGCGAGCGCGATAGACGCCGGCGTCGGAACGACTTCGTCCGCCGTTCCGGCCTGAAGCAGCGTCGGCGGCATTTTGCCGGTCACAAAATTTGTCGGGTCGGCGAAATAGGCGAGCTCCGGTTTTTCGCGCGGGTCTACGCCCAAAAACATCGCCGCGAAGTCAAATACGGGCGCGCCGGGCATCATCGGCGGGGCGTCGTTCGTGAATTTCGACTGCATAATAAGGTCGTACACGCCGTAGAAGCCTATTGTCGCCGCGACGCGGCTTGAAGCCTCCGCGGAGCCCATCGACAAATCCTCAAACGCCGGGATATCCTGAGTCGCCGCCGCCATAACGGCGTGATACGCGCCCGCGGAGGCTCCGGACGTCACGAATTTGCTTTCATCGAGCATGTACGCGCCCGCGTTCGCCCGCAAAAAGCGTATCGCCGCCTTGAAATCGAACAGGGGATACGGGAACAGGCCGTCGGGCAGCAGCCGCTGCTCCACGCTGACGAGCGCGTAGCCGCGGTTCAGCGCGTCGGCGACGACGCCTATCTGCATATCGTTCTTGTCCCCGCCGACGTAGGCCCCGCCGTGCATAAAAATCATTACCGGGAACGGCCCGCCGCCCGTTTCCGGCAGATAGACGTCTAACAGGTTTTTCTCGTGAGCGTCCGAGTATCTGACGTCTGTGAAGCTCCGCGCGCCCGCAAAAATACCGCGCGGCATTGCCATCGGGCTTGCCCCCTCCGGCGTTTCGATTTTGAATGTGATCATTTTTCAAGTCCTCCTAATTTATTTGGTTTGATAATTTGCCGTATTCTACCCCTTATCGGGCTGCTTTGTCAAGTATCAGCTTTGGAAGGCGCCGGCAAACGGGCTTTGCCCGTTGTGTATGATTAAACGTGCGCGCGCGCACGGGATACGCCGCAAAGCGGCGACGTCGGCGCGGAACGCGCCGTGTCTGTCGCGCTATTGCGCGACGTCATTGTTATGGCGCGCCGTAGGCGCGACGCCGCAGCACGTGCAATCACTCTCTCAGGGAAAAGAACCGCCAAAGGGGGTGTGGACGGGGGAATCGCTCCCTGTCGGTTAATGCGCACCCCGTCGTAGGGGGCGGTGCCCACACCGCCCCGCCGTTTCTCATAAATCTTTTGGTACGCGGGCGGGTGTGGACACCCGCCCCTACACCTCTACAAGGACGGAAAACGGGGCACATCCCCCGCATAACCCAGCGGCAGCGGAACATTGCGATTCGCGTGTGGACACAGAGCGCTGCCGCACCACGTCCCCCGAAACAATCCACAAATGACAGCGGCGCGCCCACCGGTTGCAAACAACCCCCGTAGGCCCCCGCGATTTAGAGGATTCCAAAGGATACTTCCTTTGGTCACTCTTTACCCCCTTTCTCGTGACGTTGAGCACGGCTTTGCCGTGCTCACTGATAATATTCGTGTCGCGCTTTCGCGCGACAAGGAAAGGGGGCGCCCGCCGCGCAGGCGAAAGAAATGTCGTTACGCCGCAGGGAGCCGGGCGACCGGGGACGGTCGCCCCTACAGGACGGGGGACGGCGGGCGAACACAGTTCGCCCCTACTTGCCGACGCAGAATCTTGCAAATATGCGCTCGGCTGTGTCCTCGCGCACGTTTCGGCCCACAAGTTCGCCGAGGGCGGAGAGAGCTCCCTCGATATCGACGAGCGCCGCGTCCGGCGTCACGCCCCGCGCGAGCGCGAGCGAGGCCGCGCCGACGAACTCCGCCGCGCGTTCCGCGGCCTCGACTTGACGGGCGTTTGTCAAAAGCTCTCCGGCGGGAGTTTCATGGTCGGGCGCGGGCAGGGCCGCGGCTATCGCGTCCGCAAGCGCTGATATGCCGTCGCCGGTTTTCGCCGATACGGTGACGACGCTCAAAAAGCCGCCGAGACGCGAGACGTCGAGAAGCCGCGGCAGGTCGGATTTATTCACGGCGGCGACGGCGCGCGCGGCGTTTTTTGCCTCTGAAAGCGTTTCGTCGTCTAAGTCCGAGAGGGGAGAGGAGCCGTCGAACACGGCGATCACGAGCTCGGAGCTTTCAGCCGCCGCGCGGGAGCGGGAAATACCCTCGGCCTCGGCCTCGCTTTCCGCGCCGCGCAATCCGGCTGTGTCGATGAGCCGCGTCAGAGTGCCGGAGAGGACGGCTTTTTCCTCGACGGTGTCGCGCGTCGTGCCCGGAGAAGCCGTCACTATCGCGCGGTCATAGCCCAAAAGCGCGTTGAGCAGGGACGATTTCCCGGCGTTCGGCTTGCCGATTATCGCCGCGCGCGCGCCGTCCTTCAAAAGTCTTCCGCGCTCATACGTCGCGCAAAGCTCGCGGAGAGAGGCTTCGAGGGTTTTAAGCGCCGCCGCGCACTCTCCCGTGCGGAGCTCGTCGATATCCTCCTCGGGATAATCGACGGCGGCGTGAAAATGCGCCGCGATGTCGAGCAGCTTGCCGTAGCCGGCGTCGGCGATGCGGCCTATCGAGCCGCCGAGCTGCGCCGCGGCGTGCTTTGCCGCCTGCGCGGTCTCGGCCTCTATTATATCGATCACGGCCTCGGCCTGCGTTAGGTCGATGCGCCCGTTCAAAAACGCGCGTTTCGTGAATTCGCCGGGCTGCGCCGCGCGCGCGCCGTTTTTCAGCGCGGCGGCGAGAATTTCGGCGAGCGCCGAGGGGGAGCCGTGGCATTGCAGCTCCGCCGTATTTTCGCCCGTGTAGCTTTTCGGCGCGCGGGAGACGACGGCGAGACATTCGTCGATCACGCCGCCGTCGGACGCGAGCGCGCGGCCGAGGATAAGCTTTCCGGGAGTTACCTCCGCGAGCGGTCTGCCGTTTCTCGCGCGGAAAATACTGTCGGCGACGGCGACGGCGTCCGGGCCGCTTATCCTGATGACGCCGATAGCGGAAGCGCCCCGCGCCGTCGCGACGGCCGCTATAGTATCCGGTTTTGCGTTTTTAGAACTGCTCAAAATACTTCACGCCTTTCTCGCTATCGCGGCGCGCGCCGCTGAGACGATTTTTTCCGCCGTTAGCGAATACGCGCCCCGCAGATATTCCTCGCCGCCGACCTGACCGAAGGCGTCCTCGACGCCGACGGGCTCAATGGGAACGGGCGAAAAGCGCGCCGCGGCCTCAGAAACGGCGGCGAACAGCCCGCCCGTGATATTGTGATTTTCAGCCGTGACTATGGCGCCCGTCTCACGCGCGCAGCGGGAAATGAGCTGCGAATCGACGGGCTTCCACGTGAACATATCGACGACGCCCGCCGAAACGCCGTCCTTAGCCAGTATATCGGAGGCGAGCAGCGCCTGTTCTACAAGTATCCCGGAGGCAATGACAGTGACGTCCGTACCGCGGCGCAGCGTAATGCCCTTTCCGATCTCAAATGACGAGCCCTCGGCGTAGATAGCCGCGGCGTTTTTGCGCGGGAAGCGCAGATAGTACACGCCGTAATGCTCGTCCCCCGCGAGCTGCGCGACGATGTCGGTGAGCATAACGGGGTCTGTGACGTCCATAAGCGTTATCCCCGGTATCGAGCGCAGCACGCCCATATCCTCAAACGGCATATGCGTGCCGCCGTTGTGCGCCGCCGTGACGCCGGGGTCCGAGCCGATGAGCCGGACGTTAAGCTTCGCGTAGGCGCACGAGATCATTATCTGGTCGCACGCGCGGCGAGACGTGAAGCAGCCGAAGCTGTGCGCGAACGGTATCTTTCCCGCCTCAGACAGCCCGGCGGCGATCCCGACCATATTCGCCTCAGCGATGCCGCACTGTATCGCCCGCTCGGGATACGCCTTGAAAAACGGCGTCATTCCGAACGCGGAGGATAGGTCGGCGTCGAGCGCGACGACGTTTTCGTTCCGCTCCGCCGCCGCGAGCAGCGCGGAGCAGTACGCGTCGCGCATTAAGACGGGGGAGGTTTCTATTTTATCAAGCAATTTTATCACGGCGAAAACACTCCTTATAATAACATGGACATAAACGCACGGGTGTTTGATTTAACGTGTCTGCGGGAACAGGGAATCGCGTGGCGTCGCGGCGCAGCCGCGTTCCCCGTGCGCGCACGCACGTTATATCATATGTCCGCCGGCATTAAGCTTTTCGCGGATAGACTTGATGGCGGCGTCAACATCTTCTCGTTTGCAAGTCATACTGTGATTGCTTTCGGCGTTTTCGGCGAACGGGCAGCCATAGCCCTTTATCGTGTCGAGTATGATGGCCGTCGGGCGCGCTGTTTCGAGCTTCGCTTCCCGTATCGCGCCGCGCACGGCGGGGGAGTCATTGCCGCTGACGTCTATCGCGCGCCAGCCGAAGGCGCGGAACTTTTCGGCGAAATCGCGGGTATCGAGAACGTCGCGCGTGTATCCGTCAAGCTGGCGCTTGTTGTTATCGACGAGCGCGATGAGCCGCGAGAGCTTATAGTGCGCCGCGAACATCGCCGCTTCCCAGACCTGCCCCTCGTCGCACTCGCCGTCGCC
>JAISFB010000148.1 GCA_031263805.1 Oscillospiraceae bacterium | reverse complement strand
GCGGCGGCAGCTCGACAATTTTTGTGGCTATCGCGTCGCGGAATGCGCGGTCGTGTTCCACGAAAAGTATTGTAGGCTTGTATTCGAGCAGGAGGCTTTCTATCTGCATACGGGATATTACGTCAATAAAATTGAGCGGTTCGTCCCAGATCAGGAGGTGCGCTTTTTCGCACAGGCTTTTCGCAAGAAGCGTTTTCTTTTTCTGCCCGTCGCTGAAATCTCCCATGTCTTTTTCAAACTGGACTCGCGAAAAATCGAGCTTTCGCAGTATCGCCTTAAAAAGGCTTTCGTCTAATCCGTTGCGCCGGGCGTATTCCGAGAGCTCGCCCCGGAGCTCTGACGCGTCCTGAGAGACGTATGACACCGCAAGGCGGCCGCCGATCCTGCACTCCCCCGTGTGCTCTATATCCATTCCGCATATGAGCTTCAGGATGCTCGACTTGCCCGAGCCGTTTTTGCCGTTCAGCGATACGCGGTCGCCGCCGTCGATAGTAAAGCTGACGCCGCCGCAGACCTGCTTGCCGCCGTAATATACCGCGACGTCCTCGAGCGATACGAGGCGGCTTGAGTGGTATTGAACGCGCACCATTTTCAACGCTTCGGCGTTCTCTGAATTTTTCAGCAGCTTGGATTTTTCCTCCACGGCGTCCAGACGCCGCTTCACGGCAGACTGCGCGCGCTTCATCATCTTCGCCGACTTGTGCCCTAAATAGCCCTTGTCCACTTTGACACACGAATTGAGCGTGCCGTATTTCGACGATTCCACCTTGTCCGCCCAGCCCGACGTCCGGCGCGCGGATTCACCGAGGCGGCGTATCTCCTTTTTCAGCTTTTCGTTTTCGTCCTGCTCAAAGCTGTCGCGCAGCTCGCGGTTTTGGTTCCAGGACGAGAAGCTTCCGCGCTGAATTTCGATATCGGTCTTGTTTATCGACATCACGTGATCTATGCAGCCGTCGAGGAACGCCCTGTCGTGCGAGATGAGTATGAAGCCCTTTTTGCCGTTGAGGTAACGGCTGACGAGCTCTCGGCCCCGCGCGTCGAGATGGTTTGTGGGCTCGTCGATGAGCAAAAAGCCGTTCTCTTTCAGGAAAAGCGCGGCAAGCAGCAGCTTTGTGCGCTCACCGTTCGACAGCGTATTGAACGGGCGGCGCAGCACATCCTCGCCGATTTCAAGCAGCGCCAGCTCCCGCGCGAGCTCCCAGCCGGGACAGCCGGGACGTATTTCTTCAAAGATATCCCCGGCGTCCGCGTCCGCCCGCGGGACGTCGTAGGGGAAATACTCAAAATCTACGCTCGCGCTTATCGTCCCGCCGTACCCGTATTTGCCGAGCAGCAGCTTCAGGAACGTAGTCTTGCCCCTGCCGTTGCGCCCTATGAAGCCGAGCTTCCAGTCGGTATCTATCCGGAAGCTGACGTCCTCAAAAATATTATCGTAGCTGCCGTCATAGCAAAACGTCAGATTCGATACGCTGATTTGCGACATAGCTTCGCTCACCCGCCTTTTAAAGCTTACCGTGTTCGTATTCGTGTTCGTACACGCATTATACAGCAACCGCGCGATAAAAAACAAGCCCTGTCAAGCAATCAAACAGCAACCGTTGCACACTCCCGCAGCCCACGCGTCCCAGTAGCCCCAGCGGGCTTCTGCCCGCCGCGCGAAGTCGCGCGCAAGGTCGCAGGCTCCGCCTGCCGACCGAAAATGTTATCCCTGCCAAGAAAAAAGCCCTGCTATGCAGGGCTTTTTTCTTGGCAGGGGCAGAAGGACTCGAACCCTCAAAAACGGTTTTGGAGACCGTTGTGATACCATTTCACTATGCCCCTTAATATTCTATAATGCGGTCGCGGGGACTATGATAGCACAGCCCCCGCGATTATGCAAGCATTTTATTTCAGGCAGAATTCCCCGGCTTAATCCCGGCTGGCCGCCTGCTCGTCGAACGTGATGTCAAGGGTCAGCGTTTCTCCACTTCTGAACACCTCCACGGTCGTCGCGTCGCCCGCCTTGAAGTCCCGCTTGGCCGCTTTCAGCGTCTCTTCCGACGTAACGGGCGTCTTTCCCAGCTTAGTTATAATGTCTCCCTGCTTTATCCCCGCCTTTTCGGCGCAGGATCCGGTCTCCACCGACATAACCACCGCCCCTACCGTCATATTATAGAGCTGCGCATAGCGTTCTTCCATCGTCTGCACCGTTATGCCGAGATACGCTTTGCCGGAGACGTAGCCGTGCGTTATCAGATCGCTCGCGATACTCATCGCGTCGTCGATCGGTATCGCGAAGCCGAGCCCTTCCGTGCCGACGCTCGCGTATTTCGCGGAAACTATGCCGAGCACCTCGCCGTATTCATTGTATACAGGCCCGCCGGAGTTGCCGGAGTTCACCGCGGCGGATATCTGAAACATCTCTATGCTGACGTTGTTGTCCACAAGCACCTCGCGGTCAAGCGCCGAAACGATACCCTCCGTCATCGTAAAATCGAGCTGGCGCGGGTTGCCGACGGCCCATACCGACTCGCCCACCTGTATCCCGGCGCTGCTGCCGATCGTCACGGGCGTAAGCTCGCGCGCGTCGATCTTCACGACGGCGACGTCATTGTCCGCCTCATAGCCGACGACGCTCGCCTTATACGACGTGCCGTCGCGCATAGACACGCTGAGGTCATAGCCGTAGTTGCTGGCGTACTGCACCACGTGGTAATTCGTCAGAATATACCCGTCCTCGGATATGATGAACCCGGAGCCGTACACCGCGCTGCTTTGCCCCATAAATCCCTGCGCCGGAACTTCCGTCGATACGCCTACGACCTGCCCCATCGACAGCTTGTATATCTCAGTCCCCTGAAGCGGCGTCCCCGGAACCGCCGTCGGCGCCGCGCCGATCTCAATGCCGTCGCCGACCGGAGCGCCCTGTCTGTCAGTCGGACGCGAGCCGAGCACGACCTCAGCGCGCGCCGGCTTCAGTATCCCGGACGAAATCCCGTAATGCACCGAGCCCAGCCCGGACGCCGCGCCGACGACCGCGCACATAAGCACGAGGCAAAGCCCACGCATAAAGCGGGCTCCTCCTCCACGCCGGCGCGGTTGGCGCTCACCGGTATGCCGTTCCCCGTCCTCCGTATCGCGCCTGTCGCGGCGCGGCGGAGCGTAGAGCGCCCCGTTCGGTATGCCCGGGGTGTACGCCGACTGGCTCGGCGCGGAATATTCGCGGTACTCCGCTTCGCGCCAGTCCGAATCGGGCTCCGCCGCCGCCGGCTGCTCGGACGCCGTTTCGATACGCGCGGGCGTCTCGACGACGGGCGTTGCCCACGCGGGGGCGCCCCACGGCGGCGCGTTCGTGAGGCGCGGGGCGTCCGATACGCTCAGTACCGGCGCTTCGGGCTCCGGCGGCGTTGACGCCGAAGTCACCGCTTGGGGCGCGCCTGCCATATCCTCGCGATCTTCGAGTTCGCGCTCCCGATCCGCGAACGCCGGATTTTCCTTTGCTTCGGCGATCTCGTTTTCGCCGTTGAAGCCGTTGTGATTGCCGCCGTTGTGATTGCCGTCGTTGTGATTGCCATTGTAATCGTAGTTCATTGATAAATCCCCCTGTCGGAATTTTATTTACATCCGTATGATAATACCACAACAGCGACAATAGGTGAACAAAGTTTTAATTAAATGATAAAAAATGTTTAACAGCGCGGGCGCGCCCGATTTTTCTCTTGCATTCCCGAAAAATATACTCTATACTATATAAAGGTGGTTTTCCCAAATCATACGCTATATATTGGAGAGCTTGAATTGAAAAAAAGCGTAAAAAGCGTCAAGGACTACGGCAACGACAGCATATCCTCCCTCAAGGGCGCGGATCGCGTGCGCAAGCGCCCCGGCGTCATCTTCGGCTCAGACGGGCTGGAGGGCTGCTGCCACGCGGTTTTTGAAATACTCTCAAACGCGATCGACGAAGCGCGCGAAGGCAACGGCGACCAAGTCCTTGTCACGCGGTTCAACGACCTCACGGTCGAGGTCGAGGATTTCGGGCGCGGCTGCCCCGTCGATTGGAACGAGTCCGAGGGGCGCTATAACTGGGAGCTCGTCTTCTGCGAGCTATACGCCGGCGGCAAATACGCAAACGACGACGGCGAGAGCTATGAATACTCGCTCGGCCTCAACGGTCTCGGCTCGTGCGCGACGCAGTATGCCTCCGAATTTATGGACGTCACGGTGTATCGCGACGGGCAAAAGTTTTCGCTTAGGTTTGAAAAGGGCGAGAATATAGGCGGGCTTGTCTCCGAGCCTTATACGGGCAAGCGCACGGGCACGGTCATTCGCTGGAAGCCCGATCTCGACGTGTTCACAGATATCGCCGTTCCGCCGGAATATTTTAAGGATACGTTAAAGCGTCAGTCCGTCGTCAACAGCGGCGTGACGTTCCGCTTCAAAAACCAGCTTGAAAACGGCTCGTTTGAGACGACGGATTTTCTTTACGAAAACGGCATCGCCGATTACGTCGGCGAGCTTTCCGGGGAAGACGCCTTAACGCGCCCCGTCTTCGCCGAAACGGAGCGGCGCGGGCGCGACCGCGAGGACAAGCCCGAATACAAGGTCAAGCTGTCCGCCGCGTTCTGCTTCTCGAATCTCACCTCCGCCGCGGAGTACTATCACAATTCCTCGTGGTTAGAGCACGGCGGGGCGCCGGAAAAGGCCGCTAAAAGCGCTTTCGTCTCAGAGTTCGATTCCCTTTTGAAAAAAAGCGGAAAGTATCAGAAAAACGAATCTAAAATCGGCTGGGGCGACGTCGCCGACTGCCTTATCTTGATCACAAGCAGCCTTTCCTCCCAAGCCTCCTACGAAAACCAAACGAAAAAATCCATCACCAACAAATTCATACAAGACGCGATGACGGAATTCCTGCGCGCGCAGCTTGAAGTGTTTTTTCTCGAAAACCCCGCCGACGCGTCGCGCGCCGCCGACCAGATATTGATCAACAAGCGCAGCCGTGAAACCGCCGAAAAAGCGCGCCTGAACATCAAGAAAAAGCTTTCCGGCTCGCTCGACATCTCAAACCGCGTCGAAAAATTCGTAGACTGCCGCACGCGCGACGTCGAGCGCCGCGAAATTTACATCGTAGAGGGCGACAGCGCGCTCGGCGCCTGCAAGCTCTCGCGCGACGCGGAGTTTCAAGGCATAATGCCCGTGCGCGGCAAAATACTAAACTGCCTGAAAGCTGACTACGACAGGATATTTAAGAACGAGATCATTACAAATCTCCTGAAAGTCCTCGGCTGCGGCGTAGAGCTGCGCGGCAAACACACGCGCGACTTGTCCGCGTTCGACCTTGACGCCCTGCGCTGGAAGCGCGTCATCATCTGCACGGACGCGGACGTGGACGGCTATCACATCCGCACGCTGATCCTCACGATGCTCTACCGCTTAGTCCCGACGCTCATAGACCAAGGCTTCGTCCACATCGCCGAATCCCCGCTTTTCGAGATAAACAGCGGCAGCAAAACTTACTTCGCGTATTCCGAGCGCGAAAAAGCCGAAATCGTCTCCGGCCTCGGCGGCGCAAAGCACACGATACAGCGCAGCAAGGGCCTTGGCGAAAACGACCCCGAAATGATGTGGCTCACGACGATGAACCCCGAAACACGCCGCCTGATCCGCGTCATGCCCGCCGATATAAAGCTGACGTCAGACGTTTTCGACCTGCTTTTCGGCGACAATCTAACGGGCCGCAAGGAACACATCGCGGAAAACGGCTACAAGTACCTCGACTCCGCAGATTTGTCGTAAAGTAACTGTCGTAAATTAAAAATCGTAAAAGGACCTGAAAAATGCCAAGGAAAAAACAGCCCGAGTCCGGCGGCGGCAAAAAAAACTCGCCGAACAACCCAAACGTCATCGGCCTGCGCGCCGAAGTTATAGACCAGCCCATCGTCGATACTCTCGAAACGAACTTTATGCCCTACGCGATGAGCGTCATCGTCTCCCGCGCCCTGCCGGAGATCGACGGATTTAAGCCCTCTCAGCGCAAGCTTCTCTACACGATGTATAAAATGGGGCTGTCTACCGGGAACCGGACAAAATCCTCCAATATCGTCGGTCAGACGATGCGCCTTAATCCTCACGGCGAGCTCGCGATCTATGACACGCTCGTGCGCCTCTCCGCCGGATACGAGGCGCTGCTTGCTCCGTTCGTGGACTCCAAGGGCAATTTCGGCAAGGTCTATTCCCGCGACATGGCGTGCGCCGCCGCGCGCTACACAGAGGCGCGGCTTTCCTCAATATGCGCCGAGCTTTTCCGCGATATTGACCGCGACACAGTAGATTTCATCGACAACTACGACTCCACGACGACGGAACCCGTCCTGCTGCCGACCACATTCCCGAATATTCTTGTCTCGTCGAACATCGGCATCGCCGTCGGCATGGCTTGCCGCATTTGCAGCTTTAATCTCGCCGAGGTCTGCCGCGCGGCGATCGCGTATCTGCGCGACCCGGAGTGCGATTTGCTCGAAATTATGCCCGCCCCTGACTTTCCGACAGGCGGCGAGCTTATATACGACCGCGGCGAGATGTCCGCGATCTACGAAACGGGCCGCGGCAGCTTCAAAGTCCGTTCGCGCTGGACGTACGTCAAGGAAGAAAACATCATAGAAGTGACGGAGATCCCCTACAGCACAACGGCCGAGGCGATAATAGACAAAATCGCGGAGCTAATCCGCGCCGGCAAACTCCGAGAGGTCTCCGATATGCGCGACGAAACCGGCCTGCAAGGCTTAAAGCTCGCAATCGATCTAAAACGCGGCACGGACCCCGACAAGCTCATGGCAAAGCTTATGAAATTAACTCCGCTGACAGACAGCTTCTCCTGCGACTTCAACATTCTCATCGCCGGCTCCCCGCGCGTTATGGGAGTGCGCAAGATTTTGTCCGAATGGTGCGCCTGGCGCACGGAAGCGGTCCGCCGCCGCATTTTCAGCGATATGGAAAAGAAAAAATCGAAGCTCCATCTGCTCCGCGGCCTTGTAAAAATCCTTCTGGATATAGACCGCGCGATAAAAATCATCCGCGAAACGACAGAAGAGCGCGACGTCGTCCCAAACCTGATGATCGCCTTCGGCATAGACGAAGCCCAGGCCGATTACATCGCCGAAATAAAGCTCCGCAATATCAACCGTGAATACATCATAAAGCGCACCGACGAAACAGCGTCCCTCGAAAACGAGATCGCCGACCTCGAAGACACTCTCGCCAAGCCCGCGCGCGTGCGCGCCATAATCATCCGAGAGCTTGAGGACGTCGTCAAAAAACACGGAGCCCCGCGCAAAACCGGCATAGTCGCCGCCTCCGCCGAAGTCTTTGAAGAACCGGAGGACTCGGCGCCCGATTACCCCGTAAACGTATTTCTTTCGCGCGAGGGCTACTTCAAAAAAATCACGCCGCAATCCCTGAGAATGAGCGCCGAGCAGAAATATAAAGAATCGGACGGCGCGTTCCTCTCGTTTGAGTCCCGGAACAAAAACGAGCTGCTTATATTTACAGATCGCTGCCAGTGCTATAAAGCGCGCCTGCGCGATTTTGAGGACACGAAGGCCTCGTCTCTCGGCGCGTTTCTCCCGTCCGCGCTCGGGATGGACGCCGGCGAAAACATCATTTTCGCGCTCGACCCCGCGGATTATGCGGCGACGCTGCTGATCTTCTTTGAAAACGGCAAAGCAGCGCGCGTCCCCCTTTCCGCTTATGCCACAAAGACAAATCGCCGCCGCCTGACCGGCGCGTTCAGCGACAAAAGCCCCGCCGTAACGTTTATGTCTCTCGCGGAAGAGGCCGAGATCGCGCTGTATTCGTCAGACGGCCGGGCGATGATATTCAGCTCCGCCCAGCTCTCGCCCAAAACAACGCGCGGCACCCAGGGCGTTCAGGCGCTGACCCTCCGCCGCAACACTAAGCTCACCGGCGCCAAGCTTTTGGCCGACACTCCGATACAAAACCGCGCGCGCTATCTATCGCGCGCCCTCCCCGCCGCCGGAGCGAAGCTGTCCGACGCTGACAGCGGCATCCGACAGTTTGAGCTGTTTTAGGCGCTGTCCGTTAATTTTTCTTGACTTTCCCGTTGAATCTTGCTATTATTTTGTGCAGTCGCCCGCCGCGCAGGCGAAAAAAAGCAGCGGCGCCGTTGCGCGGCGCCCACAAACGGAGGATTCTTTTAT
>JAISFB010000093.1 GCA_031263805.1 Oscillospiraceae bacterium | reverse complement strand
AAGGCTATGCTCGGCACGAGCGTAATGTCCGGCAAGCCCTCCCCGCGCTCCCACTTGGACACCGCCTGCGGCGAAACGCAGACTGCCGCCGCGAGCGTTTCCTGCGTCATATCAAGCTTCTGGCGCAGACGCCTTAAATTCGCTGAAATGTTCATAAAATGTCCTTTCGCCGCCCGCCTTGCGGGCGGATGTAAGATTTGATAAGATTTAACGTGCGTACGCGCACGGGGCACGCGCCGAAGGCGCGGGCGCGCGGGGAATCCCGCTGCCGCGACCTGCTTGACAGACATTTTAGAACATCACGCGCGGCGGTGCAATAACCGCCGCGTTGCCAAAATATAAACGGAGCGTTGTTATGAACACGGCGCACCGTAGCGCGGCGTCGCGCGAATGCGCGTTCCCCGTGCGCGCACGCACGTTAAATCACGAGTGAGCGCGCGCAGCGCGCTTACGCCGCGCGGCGGTGCAATAACCGCCGCGTTGCCAAAATATAAACGGAGCGTTGTTATGAACATGGCGCACCGTAGCGCGACGTCGCGCAAATGCGCGTTCCCCGGGCGCGCACGCACGTTGAATTACACGTCTTTATGCGCCTGCGCGGCGCGGCGCATAAACGTGCAAAAACCGCGCAAAATAGCTCCGAAACCGCGATTTGGATTGGATCCGGCTCAGCCGGATCCACCAATATTATCAATACGGGCTTACAGCCCGGAGTCGCCCCGTTCGGGCGACGGGAAGCGCTGTACAATGAGCAATAAAAAAATCGGCGAACGCACGTTCGCGTTCAAAAATCCGCCGTCCGTGCTCGGCTCGGCGTGCGTCGGCGGAAAAAAAGAGGGCGAGGGCCCGCTTCGCGGTGAATTTGATATATTAAATGACGACAGCTTTTTCGGCAAAGAAACCTGGGAGAAGGCGGAGAGCGAGATGCAGCGCCTCGCGCTTGCCGAAGCGCTAAAAAAGGCCGGGCTGGCGCCGCCGAATATGGATTTCGTCTTCGCGGGGGACCTTTTGAGCCAGTGCATCGGCTCGGCGTTCGGGCTGCGGGATGCCGGGATACCGTTTTTCGGCGTGTACGGGGCGTGCTCCACTATGGCGGAGAGCCTTATCCTCGCCTGTATGTCCGTGGACGGGGGCTTTGCCGAGAGAGCCGCCGCGCTCACGTCCTCGCATTTTTGCGGCGCGGAGCGTCAGTTTCGATTTCCGTTAGAATACGGCGGGCAGCGGGCGCCGACGGCGCAGTGGACAGTCACGGGAGCGGGCGCGGTGATCGTCGGGGCTTCGGATTCGCCGCCGTTTGTCACGCGCTTTACCTCCGGGATGATAGTGGACGCCGGGATCAAAGACGCGAGCAACATGGGCGCGGCGATGGCGCCCGCGGCGCGCGACACGCTATCCGCGCATTTCCGCGACACGGGCCGCTCCCCGGATTATTACGATTTGATAGTGACGGGCGACCTCGGCGCGCTCGGGTCCGAGCTGCTGCGCGAGCTGCTTGACGGCGAGGCGCGGCTCGGCGAGAATTACACCGACTGCGGGCTGATGATCTATTCCCGCGAGGGACAGGACGTCCATTCGGGCGGCTCCGGCTGCGGCTGCGGCGCGGCCGTGCTTTCGGGAAAAATTCTGCGCGAGCTGCGCGAGGGGCGGCTCCGGCGCGTGCTTTTCGCCGCGACGGGCGCGATGATGTCCCCGCTTTCGACGCAGCAGGGCGAGAGCATACCGTCGATATGCTACGCCGTATCTATCGAAAACGATTTTGGAGCTTAGGCCGTTATGGATACGCTGTTTACCTTTCTGAAGGTTTTTCTTGTGGGCGGGGTCTTGTGCGCCATAGGCCAGCTTTTGATCGACAAAACAAAGCTCACGCCGGCGAGGATTTTGACGGCTTACGCCGTGGCCGGCGTCGTCCTCGGCGCCGTTGGCGTTTACGGGCCGCTTGTAAAATGGGCGGGCGCGGGCGCGGGCGTGCCGCTGACGGGCTTCGGCTCCGCGCTGGCCGAGGGCGTGAAAAAGGCTGTTGACGAGCGCGGAGCTATCGGGATACTCACGGGCGGGCTTACGGCTGTTTCCGCCGGCGTGGCCGCCGCCGTTTCATTCGGATTTATATTCGCGCTCATCGGCAAGTCGGGGGATAAGCCCTAGAATTAATTTCCTGACTTTTACAGCAAGACAGGGCAAAACGGGGCGCAAAGAGGATGACGAGGGCGATAAAGCAGGAGAGGAAGTGCGCCTGTATGTGGTCCTCGCGGGTTATGGATTGCAACAAGATGGACTTAAACTGCCGGTTCCGATTCTTTGCCGAAAGAGCTTTTCGCCTGCGCGGCGCGGCGCCGCTCAGCCGTTGTATATTTTCCGCACAACATCCTCGATATCCGCGCTTTTGACCTCTACGTTCTCAATTTCGCCCCGGCTGCCGACCTCGGCGATTATATCCGAAAGCTTGCGCTTCGCGGGGTCGAACGCGACGGAAAGCTTGTCCGGCGCGCCCGCGAATGTGAACTCCGCGACGCTTTCGTCGCCGTACCGCGATTTCAGCGCGGCGGCGGTGCCGTCGAACAGCATTTCGCCCTTTGTTATGAGGATCAGGCGCTTTGCCGTGGTGTCGAGGTCCTTCATATCGTGCGAGGTGAGGATGATTGTCGTGCCGTCGCGCTCGTTGCGTTCCCTGAAAAAATCGCGGATATTCTTTTTCGCTACCACGTCGAGCCCGATAGTCGGCTCGTCGAGGAACAAAACGGGAGGGTCGTGCAGCATCGACAGCGCGATCTCCGCGCGCATACGCTGACCGAGCGACAGCTGCCGTATCGGGGTCGTGAAAAA
>JAISFB010000186.1 GCA_031263805.1 Oscillospiraceae bacterium | reverse complement strand
GTGGCGCGGACTACGGCCCCGATTATCACTTCTTTTTCGACGGGGTCGTATACCGTCCCGGCGATGAAGCGGCCGGGGATATTGCGGTAATATACGCGCGGGCGGCAGCCGGTTTCCGGCAGGCGCACCTCGGCGCCGACCGTAAAGTCACGAAGCTCGTCCTCCTCGCCGAAGCCGAGCGCCTCAGTCGGGCACGCCTCGACGCAGCGCGGCAGCGCGAAGCCGTTGTCGAGAAGGTGGGCGCAGCCCGTGCATTTCTGGTATATCTTAAGCTTCTCGTTGTAATATATCGCGCCGTAGGGACACGCCTTGGCGCAGGCGCCGCAGCCGGCGCATTTTTCGGGGTCGAGTATCAAAAGCCCGTCGTCCCGCCGGTAAAACGCGCCGAGCTTGCAGGCGGAGGCGCACGCCGGCGCATCGCAGTGACAACAAAGCTCCGCCTTGTAGTGGATTTTCACCTTTGGCGCCGTGCCGCCGACATTTTCGGTGAGCTTCAGCCAGAAGTGGCCCGTTTCGGGCTGCGGCGCGGCGTAAGGGCGCCAGTCGTTTTCCGCGTGCTCGTCCTTGCAGGCAAGTTGACAGTTATAGCAGCCGTTGCACTTTGAAACGTCAACGGTGAATATTTTTCCCATCGTTTTCTCCCGAAACTTTTATACTACACTCCCCTGCGCTAATTTTACGGCTGCGCCGACTGATTGGATATTGAAGGATTTATTTTGACTTGTATTGTGCTTTCAGCAGCCTCGTAGTCATTCGTGCCTTCTATTCTCGCCTTGACGGTAATATTTTTACTCGTTTGTGCCAGAGCAGTTATCCTCCCTGACGTCTCATCAATTGTCGCGTATTGCGAACCATCGGCATCAACAATACTCCATTTCACGCTCCCCTGGTTGCTTGATGGTGTTTTTGTCGCGCTCAATGTAACTTCGTCTCCCGCAGTCATAGTCAGTGTCTCTGTTACCGGCTGACCAACCGCAAGTATTGATATATTCGTAATAATTTTCGTTACAGTTACGGAAACGGGGATGTCGAACACGCTTCCGTTTGCCGCCGCCGTGACTTTAATCGTAAATGTGATCGGCGTCGACGTTACGTTGTTTCCGGTGACGCTCACATTATTGTTTGCGTCAACATTCACGGTCAGGTCGCTTCCCGTAGCATTAGGATATGTGTGGGATATGATTTTGTATTTTACAATAGGGGGCGTTATCGTAACTGTGAACACTTTTGTTTCGTTTTTTCCCAGCGTCATTGCTGGGTTTGCCACTTCCGCCTTCCCAGGATAATCCTGCGTGTTGTTCACCGTTATGCTGATGCCCTTTGTGACTCTCCAAACATACTGCGATGAAGTCGCGAATACGGCGGTCGCCGTAATCGTCGCGGTTCCCGCCGCTTTTCCCGCAATCGTGACGGGATTCCCCGTGCCCATAGTTACGGCGCCGGCGTTGTTGGTCGTCCAAGTATAGCCTTGCTGCGTCAGCCCGGAGATACCGCTTATTGGCGTCATCGACGCTGTTATTTGTGTTGATCCGTTAAGCGCAATTGATGTACTTTGCGCGCTGAGCGTCAAATCGACGGCTATTACAGTGATCGAAACCGTGTAGTAACCCGATGTGCTCGGTACGCTCGCCATGATCGTCGCCGTACCGGCCCGGCTTGCCGTCACATACCCTGTTGCCGATACGTTTACCGCGGTGTTGCTTGACGTCCAAGTTACGGTCGGCGCGACGGAACCCGACGCGGCGGGAGCTGTTGCCGTGAATTGATATGAGTTACCCGTGCCGAGTATGTAGCTTTTCGGCAGCGACGGCGTGGGGTTTGAAGCGCTCGTAGTCACTGTGCTTTTGTCCTCGCCTGTCACCTTTAAGGAACTCGCGTAAGTATTTCCCACCGTCACGGTGAATTTGGCGATTTCGCGTCTGTCGGCGCCGTATACGTACAGGTACGTTGTGCCGTAGGCGGCGGAAAGCGCTCTGCCGGTAAGCGTATACGTCCGCGTGTTGGATGACGCCGAGCCGTACTGCGCCACCGAGAACACGTTCGTGTTTGAGGATTCGACTGATATGCTTTCGCTTGCGTTCGTCGGCTGGAACGTGAGTACGATGTTCTGCGTGCTGTTAAGACCGACGCTGACGCTTGTCTGCTTCACGTTATTGACCGTAAGCGTCGCGCTCGTAACTAAAGTGCCCCTGCCGAACACGACCGTCAGCAAGTCTCTGTAAGTCCCGTTGTAGCCGCCCGCGAAGCCCGCTCCGACGGACGTCGCCGTGGACGAGATGATAAGCGAGCGGTCAGCCGTAGCGTTCACGGCGTTGTCGAGATAATTGAACGGGTTGATGGTGTTGTACCCGATAAAGCCGCCCTCTACCGTCGGGGAGGTCGCGCCCGCCGACGTCGCGGCGGAGTTCGCGCGGGTCTGATACGTCGTGTTGCCGGTGCGCCCCGTCGGGCTGAAATAGCTGTACTGACCCATATCGGAGCTGTGCAGACGCGCCGACGTCGCGAGTACGGTGTCCGACACGAGCGCCGATCTGCTGTTTCTCGCGCGGAACGCGTTGATGAGCGCGAGCGTGAACGTCTCCGCGCCGGAGGTGAGTAGCGTGCGCACGTTGTCTATCGTCGAGGAGGTATCCGCTAAAAATCCCGCATACGTCCCGAGGCCGCTGCGCGCGTCTGTGTACGCCGTCAGAGACGTGTTTTCGATCCCGTTAACCTCAGAGACCGTGACCACTTTAGAGGTATTCGCGTCGCGCAGATAATTCTCCCAGCCCTGTACCATCGTGTATACGCCGACGACTCTGTTAGACTGGAACGCGACGGCGATGAAGTTGTTATACGACGTCGCCGACGAATAATAAAGCTGCCAGGTCTCGCCCGTTGCCAGCGTGAGCGTCGTTCTGTACGAGCCGAGCGCGCTCGTCACCTGTGACGCCGTCATCCCGAGGCTGACGTTGTGCAGCGACACGGACGTCGATGAATACGCGGGATTGCGGACTTTCAGCACGAAAAGCTTAGTTCCGGACGCCGTTCCGGATCGGAACATCGCCTGGACATTTACGGAAACCTCGCGCGAATCGTTCGGGAGCGTCACCTCTCCCGTCGTGGAGACGACGCCCGACAGGTCGGAAGACCAGCTTATGGGCAGTCCGAGCACGGAGCCCGGCAGGAATATGTTCCCCGTCACGGAGGCCGCTGAATCGCCCGTATTGTAAAATCCGAGCTCTAACGCCGCCTTCGCGTTTTCAATTATAAGGCTGTCGCCCGTCAGCGTCGTCGTCGTCAGCGTAAACGTGCGCACGCGCGAGAGACCGCCGTGCGTCAGCGTCGCCGTGAGCGTCGCCGTCCCGCCCGAGCGCGGGGAAACTCTGCCGCTTGAATCAATAACGCTCGAATTGCTTGACGACCATGTGATCTTGACGCCGCCCGCGCCGGAGGTCGGCAGCGCGACGTCGCGCGACACCGCCGTCGGCAAATCGCCGAGCGCGTAGCCTATATTTATATTGCTCGCGGCCTTGTCGATGAGCTGCGCCGCCGAAAGCCCGGCGTTTATCTTCTCTTGCGACGCGTCAAAGCTGCGCGCGGCGACGATGACGCACTGCTCGGCGTTTACGTCGGTGAGCGGGTTGACGTTGTTGTAATCGTCACCTTTGAATATGCCGTTCGCCACGGCATAGCGCATCGACTCGCGCGCGTACTCCCCTATTTTCGACGCGTCCTTGAACGTGAGCTCGCTCACGGGGGGCGAGAGCAGCGTTCTTCCGACATCCTGCTGTAACCTGTTGAGAGCGCGCACCATCAGTGTGGCGATCTGCTCGCGCGTTATCTTCGCGTCGGGGTCAAAGCGCCCGTTGCCGACGCCGTCAACGAGGCCGTACTGGTACGCCTTCAGCACGTGCTCGCTGCGCGCGTCTGAAAACGGCGTGCGCGCGGGCACAGCCAATTCGCGCCCGAGTGTTTTTTCCGCGAGGCGCACGACTATTTCACAAAATTCGTCGCGCGTCATACTGTGATGGAAATCCTTTGCGGCGTTGTCAGTCAAAAGTCCCGAGGTGCTCGCGCCCGTTATTTCGGACGCCGCCCAACCGCTCGGCGCCGTGGCGGCGAACGCCGCCGCAGGCAGCGCGGAAACCGCGAGGGCAAAAATAAGCGCAGCCGAAATGAGTTTCTTTAGTTTCATAAGCCTCATAGCAGTGTACTCCCTTCAATTTTACGTACAATTTATGTGTGATTTCGTGTGATTCCGATCCCGCTATAAGCTTCTATAAGCTTGCGGAACTATCGCGGTCATTATACACCGCCTGTATACGCTTTTCAAGCGGAAAAACTTTACCGGTCTTTTTCTTAATCAAAATTCATAAATCCGGGGCGCATAAGGCGGCGCCGTCAGCCGTTTTCGACGACTTCGCCCCCGTCGGAGGCCGATAAGCCCCGCGCCGCGCGGATATCCGGCGTTCCGCTCTCCGCCGGCGTGTCCTCATACCCTCCGACGGATATTCCGCGCGCGGACGCGAACGACACCCATTCCGCCTCGTCCATAGGAAGCGTGTCGCCGACTACTATATCTCCGCCGCGGGCAAAAACGCCGCCCTCGGCGTAAAGGCCCGATTTATTGTGCCCTGAGTAGCCGCAGTTTATATTCACGAGCCCCAGCCCGTCATAGTCGTCGTCGGCGCGCGCGACTATGCTGCCCGTCACTTTCACGTCCCCGCCGCTTTGCGTGTAATACCCCACGACAACGGAACCGATTTTCGCGCGCAGCTCGCCCTCGGAGCTGTCGAGCCACACCGCCCCGGCGTAAAGGCTCCCGCCTATGCGTATTTCTCCGCCGCGCGAGACGAACGACGCCCCCGCGTCAACGTCCCCGTCCACGGTAAGGCGGCAATCCGGCCCCACTATCACGCCCGAAACGCCGCTTATTTCCTCAAGACGTATATCGCCGCTCAAAAATTCGGCTATCCT
>JAISFB010000057.1 GCA_031263805.1 Oscillospiraceae bacterium | reverse complement strand
ATCCCGAGCTCGCGCAGCACCTCGTCGCCCATCCCGATAAACGTATGCACGCTTGAGACCGACGCGGCGGAAACGGCCAGCACCCCGGAAAGCTTCGCGTAATTCCCGCTCCCGCCCGGAAGCGCGGACGAGAATATCCCCGACAGCAGCGCCGCCGCCGCGACTGCCGCCGCGCCCTTCATCGAGGAAGCGGCAATTTCGCGCAGCTTGCGCGTGACGCCGGAAATGAGACGCGAGATAACCCCTTCGGGGTCGAGCGCGTCTGTGACCTTCATATCGCCCAAAATCTCGCCGGCGGCGTCCGGCGCCGCCTTTTCAAGGCTTTTTACGCCGGCGGCGTCCGACTGCTCCTCAAAAAGCTCCGTGGAACTTTCGTCGGGCGCGTCATTTACGCCGGCGGCGTACGCCATCGCCGCCGGCGCCGTCAAAACGATCAGCAGCGCCGCGAGTATACGTTTCATTTGCGTTTTCGTCCCTTTTCTCATTTAAGTATCGAATATATCATATCGAGCGCCGTCTGAAACAGCGGGAGCGCGATATACACCGCGGTGAGCGCCCCGATAAATTCCACGCCCGAGGCCGCCGAGGCCTGCCCCGCGTCCCGGCACAGGTCGGAGATCAGTCTCGTCACGACGGATATCCCGGCTGTTTTGAGCACGACGGAGAGCGTCGCGTCCGGTATCCCGGCCTTTTCCGCTATCTCCCGCAGGAAATCAAACACGCCGGATATGACCTCAAAGCTCATATACATAGCGAAGACCGCCGCCGCCGCGGACAGCAGCAGCGAGCTTTCGGGATTATTTTTCCGGACGACAAGCCCGAGCGCCGACCCGGCGACGGCGGCGGCTATTACCTTCGAGAGATGATCCATAATCTAAAGCCCGGGTCAAAACCCGAACAGGTCTTTTATCAGCGTGAACAGCCCGCTGATCTCGCGCAGTATGATTATCAGCACGACTATCAGCCCGGCGATGCTTGTCAGCAGCGCCTGTTCCCCGCGCCCGGAGCGCGAGAGCAGCAGATCGAGCACGGCGACGAGCAGCCCGACGGCGGCGATCTTGAAAATCAGGTCTACATTCATTGAAAGAAAGTCCCCTCATATCAGCAGTAAAACGGCAAAAATCCCGGCGGCGGCGCCGAGTGCCGCGCGCGTTTTGGAGTCCGAGTCGCGCTTTTCATCAGCCCGCCGGGCGAATTCCGCAAAGCTTCTCTCGGCGCGGAGCAGCGCGTCGCTTTGCTCCGATATGTTATAGCGCCCGAGCGCGCGCGGAGTATCGCGCAGAGCGGCGGATTCCTCCGGCGTCAGCAGCAGCTCGGGCGTGGCGTCCGCCGCCCTGCCCCAGAGCTCGTAAAGCGCCGCGTCCCCGAGCTCCCCGAGCCGTATGCCGACGTTGTGAAAAAACGCGCTCACCGGCCCCTCGGACTGCTCCTCCATACGTTTTATCAGCTCCGGGACGGGCGTGAGCCTCGTCACGAGCTCGCTTCTCATCGCGGCCAGCGCACGGACGATGCCCGCGAGTATACGGCTGCGCCTGCGCAGGCGCGCGACGCCCGAAGCGCCCCATACGCTCGTCCCTCCGATAAGCAGCGCCGCGCCAATCAGCTTTAAGCTCATATCAGCCGCTCCGTTTTATAGACGCGCCTCCCGCCGTCCCGCGTTATTATGACGGCCGTGACGAATATCCCGCCGCCCAGCAGCGCCGAGTAAAGCGGCTTTTTCATAAGCTCGGCCACGGAGCCCGCATGTACGGTCGCGAAAAGGCGCACTCCGCAGTTGGCGGCGCTGTTTACCGCCTTTATATCCTCCGGCGCCGTTATTTCGTCGAGCGCTATCGTCCCCGGATTCATAGCGCGCAGCAGCATCATCACCGCCGCCGCCTTCGGGCAGGCGGACATAATGTCCGTCCGCCGCCCGACGTTCATACGCGGGGCGCCGCCGGATACCGCCGCTATCTCCCCGCGCTCATCGGCGAGCCCGACGAGCGACGGCGCTATCCCGAGCTCCGGCGCGCCGTCGGATACAAGCCGCACCAAATCCCGCAAAAATGTAGTTTTCCCCGCCCCCGGCGGAGAAATAATCAGCGTAGACCCTATGCGTCCCCCGAGCTCCGCCGCCGTCTCCCGCGCGACTCCGTGAACCTCCCGCGGGACGCGTACGGACAGCGACGAAAGCGCGCGAAAGCCCAAAACCTCCCCGCCGCCCGATACGGCCTCCCCGCAAAGTCCGAGCCTGTAGCCCCCGGCGGCGTTGATATACCCGGCGCGCACGCTCTCCCGCGCGGAGTGCGCCGACGCGCCGGTGGCGATCTCGACGGCTGAGTCGATATCCCCGGGCGTCACCTCGGGGCCGCCGAGCTCGCGCTCTCCTTCCGGCAGCAGCGCGCTTACGGGGTGGCCGACGCGCAGCCGGAGCTCCTCAGCCTCTTTTTGAGACTTTGCAGGCAGCGCAAGCGCCGCTTCCCGCAGGACGCGCGGCAGCAGCCGCGCCGCGCCGAAATACTTTTCATCATACGCGTTCAATTGCCTGTAACCTCCTTTGTATGTACTTCGTGCTTTGTACTTCGTGACACTCCATTTTATTAAAGCCTGTCCCTTATTATGAATATAATTTGGCGGTGATTGTACGTGCCTGCGGGCACGGGGATACGCCGCATTCGCGGCGACGTCGCACGATAGTGCGTTCCCCGTGCCCGCAGGCACGTGCAATCATACGTCCGCGCGGAAGCGCGGCGCCGCGTGCGCGCACGGGATGCTCTGCATCCGCCGCGGCGTCGTCCCGTCCGTAGGGGCGCGATTTATCGCGCCCTATTCGGATATACACCTTGCACCGTAGGGGCGGATGGTGATCCGCCCGCCGTCCATTCCCCTCTGTGGAGGGGCGCCCCCGCAGGGGGTGGGGTGGTCTTACGGAAGAATGTATTACCCGCGGACGGGCTGCTTAGGCAACGACGCTCGAGGAAACCACCCCGTCGCTTCGCGCCACCCCTCCGCCGGAGGGGAATGGAGGACGCCCGCCCGCGCCGCCGCAAAGCGGTGCCTTCGTCCGCAAGAAAAATTTGCTCGAATTTTTTAGAATTTTCTCTAAAAAACTCTTTACAATAATTTCATTGTATGTTATTATCTTATAGGGCGATTTGCATCGCGACGTTCAGCGGAAATTTTATTAGTAAATATAAGGAGTGGTTTTTGTGGGCATCTAAGGTATCAATCAATAGGAAAGGAGGTGAAGAAAATGTCTGAAGAACCTATGGTCTATACAGTCACTGAAGAAGATACTGATATAATAGTTCCAGTGGGATGTGCGAAAGGTACTATAAACTGTGTAATGGCAACGTATCAGCAGTTGATTGCATATTGTGTGGCGGCAGGATCTTATACGGCGTCGGCTGGAACTCCGCCAGTCGGACTCTGTACGCAGTGGGGCGTGTATGGCGGATAGAGGTTTGAATCATCCTGACGACTCATCTTGTCATTGCGATGTGAATTGCCCCTTTTGTTTTAACATCAACGGAGGTAAATGATGGGCAAGTTATTAGTTAAATCCCCGGCGCTTGTCGAGCATCTTGAAAACGGTTTTATTATGTTATGCGACGAGAGCACTCGGCAAGCGCATATTTTGAATTCCGTCGCGTTTGAATTCTGGAATTACTGTGACTCAGTTTGCGAAAAAGATGCGTTTGAATTCTTTGCGGAAAAGCACGGCGCAAGTGATGAGGATACTGAGAAGCTTATACGGACGTTGACGGCAAAGGGGCTCTTGCAAGAGGTGGAAGTATGAATATAATCAGCAGCGTATATATTGAGCTCACCGGAAACTGTAATCAAAGGTGTCCGTACTGTTATAATCATATGCTCGTCAATTCGGGCGGAGAGCTTGACGCGGATAGGGTAACGGCTTTGCTTTTGGAGGCGGTCGAATATGGTATTTCCAATATTCACTTTTCCGGAGGCGAGCCATTTTTATACTATGAACTTGAAAAGGTTATTTTAGCGGCCTACGACGCCGGACTCGGAGTGTGCGTAATCTCAAACGGTAAGTGTTTTGAAAAAGATAATCTGGCTCTGCTACTCCGGCTCCAGCCTGATTTACAAATTACATTTGACGGACATAATGCCGAAACGCACGACTTAACGCGCGGCCTCGGCAATTTTGAGCAGATTATATCCGGAATACTTAACGCGAAAAAATCTGGTTATCACGGTGCGGTGACTGCCCGCATAAATCTTCATAGAGGTAATATCGGGCAAGTTTCAAAAATACTTAATATGCTGGAAGGTAAATTCGACGTGGACGGTGAGGATAACCGCGATATCGAAAATATCAGCGTCGCCGCTATACGCAGAACGGAAGACAGCGGAATCGAATTCACGGAGTATCTCAAGGCTGACGAATATTTAAGCTATCCCGAAATGATAGAGATGTTTGACAACTGGAACGGACGCCACCGGGCACAAATCAAGCACGACTTTTCAGTACCGGATATGGGTTGCGCTTTCAACGCCGAAAACGGCAGCATCCAGTGCGGTCTGAGGATAGCGCTCAACGGAAATGTATTTCCGTGTCAAATGTTTACGATAGACAAATTCGCTATAGGGAATATATACGACAACACGCTCGTGGATATTATGAACGGAACCGCGCTTGAAAATTTTTCTGATATGATGCGGGAGCGATTGGGGAAAATTCCTCAATGCAGCGGATGCGGATTCAAATTCATCTGCGCGGGAGGCTGTCCGGCGGAAGCGTATATAGAAAACGGAACATTATTTTCCGTTTCATCAAAATGCACGGCAAGAAAACGGTATATGGCTGACGCGTTTGTAATGGCAGCAAAGAATCACTCGCGGTCGACAATGAGCCACTCATAAACGACAATATACGTCTCGCGGTCGACAATGAGCCGCTCACAGTCGACAATATGCGGCTTACGGTCGACAATGAATCTCTCGCAGCCGGCAATACGTGGCTCCCGGTCGACAGTAAACCGTTCGCGGTCGACAGTATACGGCTTACAAACGACGGTGGCAAACTAAAAAACTTTCAGGAGGAACGACATTATGGCAAGCAATCCCGACTACATCCCCACCCGCGACGCCGACTTCGACGGCTGGTATTTCAATCTGAAAAACTACGTGGTAGAAAAAACGCAAGGCCCGTATCCCCCCTATCAATGGACAAACATCCCGCCCGAAAAAGTGACGGAGCTGACAACCCTTTACGACGACTGGCACGCAAAATACAACATCACCCTCGCCGCCCATACTCCCGTTGACACGGAATACAAAAACGACGCCCGAAAAGCCGCCGTAAAATACATCCGCAATTTTGTAGCGCAATACCTGAAATTCGACCCCGTGACGGATGAAGACAGAACCGCGATGGGCATCCACAACCACAACCCCAAACCGATGCCCGTACCGATCCCGAAAACAGTCCCGGAGCTGACAATAGACAGTAGCACGCCTCGCTGTCTGATAATCAACTACCGCGACAAAGACAGCGAACGCCGCGCCAAACCCGCCGGCGTCCACGGCATAGAAATCCGCTGGGCGATTTCAGACGCGCCGCCGGCAGACGTCGAAGACCTGATAAACTCATCGTTTGATACAAAATCGCCGCTGACGCTGGAATTCAAAGAACACGAACGCGGCAAAAAGGTTTACCTCTGCGGAAGATGGGAAATTAACCGGGAAGGTGAAAAAGGGCATTTCGGCGACATTGTTGAGGCGTTTGTGCCGTGAGCGAAAATCAAAAAAATCCTCCGCCAAAACGCGGAGGATTTTTTGTTTGTGCGCAAAGGACGGCGGGCGGGTGTGGACACCCGCCCCTACATCGGGATTTCGCAAGCGTTCCCGTAGGGGGCGGTGTCCACACCGCCCCGCCGTTCCCCCGTCCGTAGGGGTAACCGTCCCGCGTCCGGTTTACGGTGATGGGCGGATGGTAATCCGTCCTTACGGCGCAACACCCTGTAGGGGCGCGATTTATCGCGCCCTGATTTATCGCGCCCCGGTCGGAATACACATCCGAACCGTGTATACACGATGTGCAAAACAGGGCGCGATAAATCG
>JAISFB010000191.1 GCA_031263805.1 Oscillospiraceae bacterium | reverse complement strand
ACTATCTTGCATTCCACGCCGGGGAACGCGTAACCGACCGTGGACACGCGCAGCTCCTCCGAATCGTCGGTCGAGGTCTGCGTGCAGCCGGGGCTCGATTCCGTCTGCCCGAATACTATCGTGATCTGCGACATATTCATCTTCTCAACGACCTCGCGCATCACCGGGATGGGGCACGGAGAGCCCGCCATTATGCCCGTGCGCATTTTGCCGAAATCGCGCCGGTCGAAATCCGGGTGCTCCAGCATCGCGATGAACATTGTGGGAACGCCGTGGAAACAGGTGATCTCTCGGTCGCGTATACAGCGCAGCGCGGCGCGCGGAGAGAAATATGGCAATGGGGACATTGTGACGGCGTGGGTAACGCAGGCCGTCATCGCGAGCACCATTCCAAAGCAGTGGAACATCGGAACGTGGATCATCATGCGGTCTTGCTCTGTGAGGGCCATGCGGTCGCCGATACATTTGCCGTTGTTGACGATATTCCGATGAGTAAGCATCACGCCCTTGGGGAAGCCCGTCGTGCCGGAGGTGTATTGCATGTTGCACACGTCGTCCGGGCGTATCGCGGCGGCGCGGCGGGAGACTTCTTCCGGAGCGACGCGCGCGGCGTACGCCTTCATGTCCTCCCACGTGAGGCAGCCCGTCTGCGGGGAGGACGCGTTGACGATATGGCGCAAAAACGGCAGGCGGGTGCTGCGCAGAGACTCGTGCGGGGGGGTGTGGCGCAGCTCGGGGCACAACTTATCCATTATCTCGCCGTATCGCGAGTCTTTATAGCCGTCTATCATGACGAGAGTGTGCACGTCCGCCTGACGGAGCAGGTATTCAGCTTCGCGGATCTTGTACGCCGTGTTCACAGTGACAAGCACGGCGCCGATCTTCACGCTCGCCCAGAACACAACGTACCACTGAGGAATATTGGTCAGCCACACGGCGACCTTAAAGCCGGGCCGGACGCCGAGCGCGATAAGCGCGCGGGCGCACTCGTCAACGTCTTCGCGGAATTGGGTGTAAGTGCGCGTGTAGCCGTCAGGGTATCCGGGCGTGCAGCCGTCCGGATAGCTCGCCGTCACGTCCGGCGAGCGCGAATAGTCAAAGGCGAGTTGGTTCGGAAAGCGCGCGCAGATGTCGTCCAAAAGCTGCGGAAACGTAAACTCCACGAGAGACGGGTCGGACAAATCGACGTTATTCGTAAAAGAAGACGCGGGCGCCGGGGGGGCGCCGGTAACGGGCCCATTGTAGTCGATAGAGCGCAGAGCCCTGTACAGTTCGTCCGGCGGCATCGCGCCTGATGAATTAACGGCGCGGACATAGGCGCCAAGGCGCCCGATAGTCGCGTCGGCGCTTTCCCCGCGCGAATAAGTCTCTCCCGCGAACCAGCAGACGGCGAGGTTATCGCTTGAATACGTATCGAGAATCGAGATAAGCCGCGCGGAATCGGCGAAAAGCCCGCGCGTTTCGACTAAAAGCGTGACGTTGCGGCACGCGGCCTCGTTCAAGGTGCGGTCGATAAGGCGCGTAAGCTTCATCTCGTCCGTCGGGGATGACACGGCGCACGATAAAACGGCGCTTGGCGCCCCGGCAGTCTCGGCGGCTGTGACGGCTAAAGACGCTAAATCTTCCGAGACGGCGCGTGGGGAGGCTTTGCCGGGCAAGGCGTCCTTAAAAAGCCCCGAAACGTCGGCCATGACACAGTAAACGCCGGCGGCGCGCCGCCGCGCGGCCTCTTTTAAGACTTCCGTTGGCGCGGCTAAGTCCTCCGGCGAGACAAAGAGCGTTGAGTCTGCGAATTTCATGTCGCACCGCCTTTGCCGGCGCCGCCCGTCGCGGCGGCGCTTTTGCAAAACTCCGCAATATCGGCGCGGATCGCGGGGACGAGCTCGTTTACGGCGGCGATGTACGCCTTTATCGCGGAGTAAACGATGTCGTTGTCAAGGCCCGTGCCGCTTGCGGACTCGTTTTCGTAGCGCAGCGTGACGTCCGTTTCGCCGAGGGAGTCTTTTCCCTCCGTAACGGCGCGGATGTCGAACTTTGTAAGCTCAAAGCTGCGCGAGCGCCAGAAGCTTTTGACGTCCGGCTCGCTCACGCCGTCGAATGAACGGGAGAGGTCGAGGCGCAGGGCCTTGTTTATCGCGTCATAGGCGGCGTCTATGGGGCCGTCGCCGTAGCGAGTTTTTACTGTTTTGCCGAGTTTTCCGCCAAGAGTGACGGTCGCCGTGGATTTGATGGTGTTGCCCGTCGTGATCACGAAATCGAAGACTCTGTATTCGGGCGATGCGCTGTTTGTTTCAGACATTGTTATGCTTCCTCCAAAAAATAATATTAAAATATCAAAACGGAGCCGCGATACACGGCTCCGTTAAGCAATACGATCACAAAGTGAAGCTTGCTCAGACCGTGACAGTCCAGCCGAAGCCGTCGGTAAGTCGTCCCGTTTGCACGCCGTAAAGCGCGTCGTACAGCCTCTGCGCGAGAGGGCCGACGCTGCCGCCGCCAACGGCAATCGCCCCGTCCGCGGACACGAGCTTGCCAACGGGCGAGATGACGGCGGCCGTGCCGGACGCGAAAATCTCGCTGAGGCGCCCGTCGTTTCCGGCCGCGAACACGTCGTCGATCGTAAGCCGGCGCTCGGAGACGGGAATATCCCAGCTTTTCAGCAGATGAATGACGCTGTCGCGCGTCACGCCGGGCAATATGGTGCCGTGAAGCGGCGCTGTGATGACCTCGCCGCCGATGACGAAAAACGCATTAGATGTGCCTATCTCCTCTACGTAGCGCCGCTCGACGGCATCCAGCCACAGCACCTGCTCGCAGCCGCGCGCGGCGGCCGCCGCCTGCGCTTTCAGGCTGCCGCCGTAATTGCCGCCGACCTTCGCGAAGCCCGTGCCTCCGGGCGCGGCGCGGACGTACTCGCGCTCGACGTAAATACTCGTGGGGGCGATCCCCCCGCCGGGCGTATCGTAATACGGCCCCACGGGCGAGCATATGATGACGAACTTAAAGTGATGCGCCGCGTGCACGCCGAGAAACGGCTCGTCCGCGAACATGAACGGGCGGATGTAAAGGCTTGTTCCCTCTTTTTCCGGTATCCAATCGCGCTCGACGTCCACAAGCGCCTTGATCGCGCCGACGAACAGCTCTGCGTCGATATCCGGCATACACATACGCTCGTTTGACGCGCGCGCGCGCTCGGCGTTCTTGTACGGGCGGAACAGCAGCACGCGGCCGTCGGGCGCGCGGTAAGCCTTCAGGCCCTCGAACATCTCCTGCCCGTAGTGAAGCACCGCCGCGGCGGGGTCGAGTGAGAGCGGGCCGTATGGGACTATGCGCCCGTCGTGCCAGCCTTTGCCGTCGGAATATTCCATAATGAACATATGGTCGGAGAAAGTCTGCCCGAATTTAAGTGTGTTGGGGTCCGGCTTTGGCTTTGGAGCCGGGGTTTTTTGAACTGTGAAGCTGTAATTCATTTTTATGGTCCTTTCTGTTTTTATATTGAAAAGCTCTCAAAAGCCTTTAGGTTCAAGGGTATCGTATCGGCTTTTTTGCCGGTGAACGCTTTTTCGCGCATGACGCGCTCTATGGTTTCCCGTTTCACGACGTTCGTCGCGCGCACCGCCGCGCCGAGCATGACCATATTCGCGGATTTCGGGCCGCCAAGCTCGCGCGCGATGTCGATCGTCGG
>JAISFB010000159.1 GCA_031263805.1 Oscillospiraceae bacterium | reverse complement strand
GTATATTTTCTTCCGCATAACCGCTTTCCCTTACACTTGAAAAGTACTATAACTCAACGCCGCTGCTGAGTACTTCTTCGACGAACGGATTTCCGCGCTCGATCTCCGAAGTCGGGAACACTATCGGCTCAAGATAAATTCCGCGGTGGCGCGTCATTTTAATTAAATCGCCGATTACGAGCACGGAATTTCCGCCGCCGCAGCAACGGACAGTATATCACGGTTTGACCCGTGTTTACAATCAGTAGTTGCCGCCGCGAACGGAGGTTTTCCGGATAACGCAGAATTGAATACGCCCGCCGCCGTGATTTTCGCTTACGGCGCATACGCGCAAGCGAAAGCATTGTATGACAGCATCCCCGATTCTGCGGACGCGTCAGCCAAATCCGCCGAATGCGACGCGCAATTGGCACAGATGCAGGAGCGTGCGAAAGAGCAGTTGATTGGGAAGTGGCTAAGCGATAAAAAATATAACGACTATCAATTCAACGCTGTTTATTCACGCTCATACACATATATCGCCGATGAACTCGTATTCATAGATGAGAAAAATCTTGACAAGAGAATCGAACGGAGGATTGAGCATTGCACATACGAAATTGAGGGGAGCAAGCTCATTATCTATGAATCAGCCCTGTTAAACACAACACTTGTGGAAGAATATTATTTCAGTATGAGAACACCGGCAATAATTACGATACCGTTTCTCTCGCTCAACTTGGCGATGGGATTTTATCTGATAATTATTCCCGCACCGCAAGCAAGACAAATTTTAGATCCGGACTTACGGCTCACATTTTTTCGGGAGCGGAGACGCCTGTTATTGTGAGGCAGTTTTTTATTACGCCGCGCGTCAGGTCGGCGAGCTTCAGGCGCGCGGAGAGGATGTCGGGCGTCTCGCCCTTTATGCGGCAGGCGGTGTAGAATTTGTGAAAGCGCGTCGCGAGCTCCGTCACATAGCGGTTGACGCGCGACGGGTCGAGCTCCCGCGCGGCGAGCGCGAGCTCGTCCGGCAGCAGCGCGAGCTGCTTTATCAGCTCTTTTTCAGACTCACCCGCCAGCGCGCCGGTATCAAGCTCCGAAACGGCGCCGACGTCAAAGCCCTCGGCGGCCAGCGCGCGGATGAGGCTGCAAATCCTCGCGTGGGCGTATTGCACGTAGTACACGGGGTTTTCGCTGTCCTGCCGGATGGCGAGGTCGAGGTCGAATTCGAGGTGGTTGTCCGGCTTCGCGTTGAAGAAAAAGCGGCACGCGTCAACCGAAATTTCGTCCAGCAAGTCGCTGAGCGTTATCGCCTTGCCCGTGCGCTTTGAGACCTTGACGGTCTCGCCGCCGCGCGTCAGCCGCACCATTTGCATAAGGCGGAATTCAAGCCTTCCGTTTTTTATTCCGAGAGCCTCGCGCAGGGCGGGCGCGGACATCGTCGCGCCGAAGCGTATCGTGTGGCCGTGATGATCGGCGCCGAGCACGTTTATCACGCGGTCAAAGCCGCGCTCCGCGAATTTATTGCGGTGGTAAGCGATATCGACGGCGTCGTAGGAATAAAAGCCGTCTGACCGGCGCAGCACCTCGTCCTTCTCCGCGCCGAAATCCGTGTTGCGGAGCCAGAGCGCGCCGTCCTTTTCATACGTCAGGCCGCTTTTGATAAGCAGTCCGACGGTCTCATCCACATAACCGGAGGAGTGCAGCGAGCTTTCGAGGAACCACGTGTCGTAATTGATCCCGTAGCGCTCCAAGTCCAGCTTCATCCTCTCAGTGTTGCGCGGGATGCCGAGGGCTATGAAGCGCCGGACGCGCTCTTCCTCCGGCAGCGCGGCGAGCTTATCGCCGTTTTCATCGTATATGAGCCGCGCGAGTTCTTTTATGTCCTCGCCCTGATAGCCCTTTTCGGGAAATTCAACGGCGGCTTCGCCGAGCACAAGCTGCATATACCGCGCGTCAACGCTTTTGCCGAACAGCGCCACCTGATTTCCCGCGTCGTTGACGTAAAACTCTCGCCGGACGTCGTACCCGGCGCGCGAGAGCACGGACGCCAGCGCGTCGCCGAGCACGCCGCCGCGCGCGTTGCCTATCGTCATCGGCCCCGTCGGATTGGCTGATACGAATTCGATCATAACGCGCTCCCCGCCGCCCGAGTCCGACGCGCCGTAGGCCTCGCCCTCGGTCTCAATGACGCGCAGAGCCTCGGCGTACCATTTTTGCGAGAGCGTAAAATTAATAAAGCCCGGCCCGGCGACGGACACGGAGCTGAAATAGGTTCCGTCCAGCTCGATATTTTCCGCCAAAACGCCCGCGAGAGAGCGCGGGGGAACGCCGAGCTTTTTCGCCGCCGCGAGGGCGTGCGTCGCGGCGAAATCGCCGTTTTTCGCGTCGCGCGGGATCTCTACCGCGCCGGTGAGCGAAGCTATATCAAAACCGGCGGCGTCCGCGAGCAAGCCCGCCGCCGCCGCTTTTGAAAACGCGTTTTTGAGAATAGAGCTTATCTCGTCCTTCGCGAGGGTGTTCATATTTATCATAATAAGTGCAGCACCTTTATTTTATTTGCGGGCTTACAGCCCGGTCGCCGTTCCGGCGACTTGCCGAGTCAAAATTTGCGCGGCTTAGGCGGGCTTTATGTCTATTTTGACGCTGTTGCGGCTGACAATTACATTCTCCACGTCGAGCGCGTATTTTATTAAAAGGCCGCCGCCGTGCTCTCCGAGGTCGCGCGTGATGCTTTCCGTGTCTATGCCCATCGTCAGAGAGCCGAACGGGGTCTGATATATAAAATGGTGCTTGGCCGTCTCGTCGAACACCATGTCGCCGCCGTACCACGAGTCGCGCGTCAGCGTGATGCGCGACGGCTCCACGAGAAATATCGTCTCCGGCGCGTCAAAGCTGACGTCCCCCATATCGGGATAGATTATTTCGACATTGTCGCCGTCGCGCGTAAAACGCCCTTCGGTGATGAGCTCGAAGCGTTCCTCCTCATCGCCGGGCGTCTCCTGGCTTCCGAGAATTGAGATAGTGCAGTCCATAAGTAAAGTGAGATCCTTTCTTTTGTATTGGTGGTTTTTCATTGATGCCGGCTCCGCTTGATTTGTAGATTTACAATACGGGCTTACAGCCCGGTCGCCCTTTGGGCGACTTGCCGTTTGTGGCAATATACGGCGCGCGTTCATTCTAACGACACCTGCTCTGTCAGCCCGCGGACGTCCGAGCCCAAAAAACGGGACGCGAGCGCCTCAAAACCCTCGGCGTCGTCGGTGACGAAATATCGTCGGACGCCGGGAGCGGGCGAGGGCGAGCGCAGATCGAGCTCTCCGAGGCGCGCCGCCGCGTATTCAGCCGTCGCCGCGCCGGAATCTATGAGCGTCACGCCGCCGCCGAGTATTTCGGCGATAGCGCCGCGCAGCAGCGGATAGTGCGTGCAGCCGAGTATCACCGTGTCGGCGCCGGACCCTGAGAGCCGGGCGAGATAGTCGCGAGCTATCGTCATAACGGCGAGGTCGTCCGGCGACGTCCTGCCGTTCTCCGCCAAGGGCACGAACAGCGGGCAAGCGGCGGACGTCACCTCCGCGCCGGGCAATAAGCGCCCGATTGCGCGCTCGTAGGCGCCGCTTCTGACCGTCGCCGTGGTCCCGATGACGCCGATCTTTCCGTTTTTCGTGGAAGCGGCGGCGAGCGCGCTGGGCGGCTCTATGACGTCGAACACGGGAACGGGAGCATCGCGCGAAGCGTCGCCGTTCCGGCGACCGGGCTGTAAGCCCGTATTGATAATATCAGTGAATCCGGCGAAGCCGGATTCAAAATCAAAAGCCGTGGAGCTTACGGTGTTGCAGGCTATTATCATAGCTTTTATGCCGTGCCTCAGCAGAAACGCGGCGTCCTGCCGCGCGTATTTGATTATCGTCTCGCGCGAGCGGGAGCCGTAGGGCACGCGCCCCGTGTCGCCGAGGTATATAACGTCTTCGTTCGGGAGAAGCTGTATTAGCCGCTTCACGGCGGTGAGCCCGCCTATTCCGGAGTCGAAAACTCCGATGGGATTTGAATTCATAGAGACAGAAAACCTTTTTGATTAAAAATTACGGGCTTACAGCCCGGGCTTCGCCTTGTGTGATTTGCAATTGCGGGCTTACAGCCCGGGCTTCGCCTTACATCGCGCCACAGCGCGTGTAATTATCGCTTGCAACATATGCCGAAAAGAATTATAATATGATAGCATACCGAAAACGGCATTGCAAATTAAATTTTCAATTGAGGAGGGACGTGTAAGTGAACCTCGAGCTGACGAAAAAGCAGTACAGGAGGCTTCTCGACTTGGTGTACATCGGGAACTGGATACTCAACTCGACGCGCGAGCCCGACGACCGTATCACCGATTACGACGATGTGGAAAGCAAAATATTCTCTTACGCGCCGGGCGCCGGTATGAGCGTCGTCGCGCAAATGAGACGCAACGGCGCGATAGGCCCGTCGCAGATGTACGAGGACGGCGGGATACACGACGCGATCGCCGATTACGAGGACGGCGTATTTTTCGAGATACTCGCCGAGGAGCTTGCCATACGCGATATGGAGCGCGAATCGTCCGCCCCCGGCGACGAGGACGAGCTGACAAGCCGCATCGACGAGTATATTGAAGAATTCGAGGAAAACGGCACGGACCGCATATATATAGAAAAATGAAAATGAACGTCAAAAAAACACGCGCCTCGGCGCGTCTGCCGGAATACGCGACGCCGGGCTCCGTCGGCGCCGATTTATACGCCTGCCTCGACGGGCCGCTCGATATCGCGCCCGGGGAGACCGTAAAGATAGCGCTGGGCTTCGCCGCCGCCGTGCCGGACGGATACGCGGGGCTCGTTTTCGCGCGCTCCGGGCTCGCCTCGGACCGCAATCTCGCCCCGGCGAATAAAGTAGGCGTCGTCGATCCCGATTACCGCGGGGAGTGGCTCGTCCCACTGCGCAACCACGGCGCGGCTCCGGAGACCATAGCGCCGGGCGA
>JAISFB010000117.1 GCA_031263805.1 Oscillospiraceae bacterium | reverse complement strand
AAGCGCGATATAGCGCGCGTGTTCAACGCGGAGACGCTGATCATCGGATTTTCCGCCGGGGCGCTCGGGATAGCCGTCACGGCGCTGCTCTGCATACCCGCGAACGCGATAGTCTATTCGCTGACGGAAATTCCGCGCGTGGCGATTTTGCCGGCCATAGGGGCGGCGGCGCTCGTGCTGATAAGTATGCTTTTGACGTTTGTGGCGGGGCTGCTGCCGTCGCGCATCGCCGCGCGTAAGGATCCCGTGGCGGCGCTGCGCACGGAATAAACGGCCTCGCGGCAAGACTGCGCGGTATTTGACATTTTTACGTAATAAAACGCGCTGTTTTGAATATTGTCCGTCACTTGAACAGCTTCAACGTGAACGTCGCGCCGCTGACGCCTCCGCCGCCGTCATTCGGGGTCCCCGCGCGGCCTGCCGAGTGGGGTGACGCTTGTATATCGCCGTTCTGCCCGCGCATTATCGCGAACGCGAGAGGCAACCCGATGCCGTAGCCCTTATCGCCGCGAGAGCCCTCAAAGCGCCGGAACAGCCGCGCGATCTCGGCGTTTGACAATCCCTCGCCGCTGTCCGTGACGGAGATCCACGCGCAAATGGGATTTTCGCCCGTCTCGACGCGTATCTCGCCGCCGACGGGCGAGTATTCGGAGGCGTTTTTCAGCACGTTCGACAGCGCCTCGGCGGTCCAGCGCTTATCGCAGATGAACGATGTTTCGCCCGACAGAGCCACCCGCTGATCCTTCACATCGAGCAGTATCCGCAGCGGTTCGAGCGCGAGATCGACAAGCTCGCCGGAGCCGGCGCTCTCCCGCGCGAACTCCACCGCGCCCGCGTCGAGCTTCGCCATTTTCAAAAATTCCGACACGAGCCACTGTGTCCGCGCGAGCCCCGTCCTGATATTCGCGATAAATTCAGCCTGCCGATCCGGTGGCGCGTTTTCGAGCAGGTCGGCCATGAGCAGCATGGACGTCAGCGGCGTCTTGAGCTGGTGCGATATGTCCGCCAGCGCGTCCTTGAGCGCGTCGCGGTCGCGCCGCAACGCGTCAACCTGATTGTTTTTCAGATTCGCGAGCGTATGGATGTCGTTTTTGAGTACAGAGAACACGCCCTCACGGTTATCCCGCAAATCGGCGTCCCGCCCGTCGATCATACCGCGGATTTCGGCGGAGAGGTCTGTGATCTCGCGTTTACGTATCAACACGGTAGCCAACCCCCCGTACGGTCTCGATATTTACGGCGGCGCCGAGCTTTTCGCGCAGGCGCTTTATGTAGACCGTCAGCGTGTTGTCCTCGACGAAATTGCCGGCCGAATCCCAGATGCTCTCGAGTATCCACGCGCGTGTGAGAAGGCGGCCCTTGTTTTGCGCGAACGTCAAAAGCAGGCGGTACTCAAGAGCCGTGAGCTCAAGCGGCGCGCCGTTCAGGTACGCCTTGCCCGCCTGAGCGTCGATAGAAGCTCCGCCGAGTGTTAAGATGCTTGAATGAGCCGCCCCGCCGCGCGCGTTAAGGGCGCGCTTTATCCGCGCGAGCAGCTCTCGCAGGCGGAACGGCTTTGTGACGTAGTCGTCCGCGCCGCCCTCAAACGCGCGGACGACGCTTCCCTCATCGTCGACGACGGTGAGGAAGATAACGGCGGCGTCCGTCCCGCCGCGCAGCGCTTCGCGCACGTCAAACCCCGTGCCGTCGGGAAGCTGCATATCGAGTATCGCGAGCTCAAACCGCCCATCCTCCAAAACGCTGCGCGCCTCGCGGACGCCGCCCGCGCGCGTTACGGCGTAGCCCTCCTGTTCGAGAGCGTATATGAGCCCGGAGGCTATCATCGCATCGTCCTCGACGAGCAGTATTCTTGTCACATCAGCGCCCATATTCATCCGCTTCGCCTCCTGACGGCAAAATTATATAATAACGCAAAATCAAAAGCAAGCCCTTGTTATCCGCATTTGATTTTGTCTCAATCCCGGCAATTTTTTGTTGACAAGCACGGGAAACGTGTTATGATAGCAATGCGGGCGGGGGTCGCTCCCATTAAAAATAACCGCGCGGCCCGCGCGGCGCTTCCGGCGCCGCATTCCCCGTGCCCACAGGCACGTCAAATCAGGCGTCCGCGCGTGCACGGCGCCACAAGGGGGTGACACCCATTATAAAAAATGTCACTGTCACGGATGAACTCGGCAACGAATACGAACCCACGTACGCAAAGCGCGCGCGTGGTCTTGTCAAAAAAGGCAGGGCGCGTTTCGTAACGGAAAACCGAATATGTCTGACGCGCCCGCCAACGACCATATTGGAGGACGTACAAGTGAAAGTGAACACAGACAGCGAAGTCAAAGCCGCCGTTCCGCAAAGCGGTGAACCCGCTCAGGAAACCGGCCAAGAGCTTAGCAAAGATATTGGCCAAAAGATTAGCAAAGAAATTGGTAAAGAGATCGACAAAAAGCCCGGCGTTCAACCGTCGGCGCCGCCCAAGGCAAAGGACGCGCCGAAACCGCGCGTATATGCTCATAATACAGACGCATATCAGATCGTCCACAGCCCGTGGCAGACAGAATTGCGCGAGCTGCTGAACAGATGGGTAGAGCTTTACGTCGGAAGATTCAAAAACGCGGACGGAAATACAGACGCTTTTGCGCTGTTTCAGACGCA
>JAISFB010000111.1 GCA_031263805.1 Oscillospiraceae bacterium | reverse complement strand
TGCGCGGCGGACGAAATCTGCTGCCCGACGATATGATGAATAACGGAAGCGAATAGATCACCGTCGACCTCGCGCTCGATATGCCCGATAGCGTCGATCGCCTCGCCGAGCCGCTTGTCTTTGCGCTTTAAGTATTCGGTTTCGTTGTCGCCGTATTCAAAGTACACTTTCAATCCTCCAAAGCCGCCAAATCGCGTGGCTCATATATGTCAAGCAACGCATCGCGTCGGCGCAACATTTTCGACATATACAGAATCAAAGAATCAATGATTTTCATGTAAATACCACTTATCTTACTTGCCTAACATCTCACGTACAAACTCATTAAGCACAGGAATATCTTCCTCAATAGCTTGCCAGATTTGTCGCATATCAAGCTGCCAATAACCGTGCGCCGCTATGTTCCTGACCGCCACAATTTGGAGCCACTCAATATGCGAGTGGCGGTCTTTGAACTCATCGGAAAGACGATTGGCGCACTCACCGATTGTCAATATCGACATTGACAGCGCGTGTTGCAAGGTCTCATCGTACAAGAACTCCTCACGCGAGACCGTCGCCGTTACTCTTTTAATATAACGCAGTTCGTCGGCGATTCGTTCGATGTTCGCCCTATCGCGCTCCGTTCATATGATTTTCTCCGTGCGCGACACGCGCAGTTTTTCGGGGCGTGCAAGGGGCAGTGTAACCACGTCAACAGGCATACCGAGCGAGCGTGAAAGCTCCTCACGGAAACCCATTACTTTGAATATTGACGGCACAGATGCGGCAAACAGCGCGAGGAAATCCGCATCGGAGTTTTCGTCCGCCGTGCCCTCTGCATATGAACCGAAAAGGTCGAGGCTCACGACATTATATTTCTCCGCAATAGGTTTCGCCTTGTCGCGAATTGTTTCAAGCGTAAGCATAGAGTATCACCGCCTTACTTATTTAAACGCCGTTGATCGTGTGAACATTTTATCACCGCGAGCCGTAAAACGCAATACGCTCCGACAGCGGCAGCCGTTTTATCAAGTCCTCTTCTCCGCCGCCCGGTCGCGCATTTCGGGTATCGTGCCGCCGAGCCGCTTGTCCTTGCGCTTTTAAGTATTCGGTTTCATTGCCGCCGTATTCAAAGTACAAGCGCTCGCCTCCGATAAAACAAATACACGCCGTTCATCTTAAAAGTTCCAAATTCAGCTTGATTATTTCGTAGATATGCCCGATGTTGCCCTCGCCCGCGAATCGGCTCATATCGAAGAAATTCTCAGTCGCGTCGAACCATACGAGTTCTTTCTCATCGCCGCCGACTTCGACGTCTCGCGTCAACTTACCGGCGTAAACCTCGACGCGGCAAGCGTCCGCGAGCAAATATGTGAAGTCCATAAGATGTACGAGCTTAATATCGGTTATACCCGTTTCCTCGCGGAGCTCACGGTAAGCGGCGGCGATCCCGTCCTCACCCGGCTCGATTTTGCCGCCGACAAGGTTGTAAAGGCCCTTGTACGGCTCTTTGTGCCGCTTGCAGAACAGCACCTTGTCGGCGGTCGGGCTCCACACCCATATTACATTTAAGCCTCGCATCAGCTGTCCTCCATTTCACGCTCTATCAAATTCACGGCAAGCTTTAATGCCTTTATCCGATAGTTCTTCGCTTGTGTATGCCGCCATTCGCTCACTCTCCGACCAATTATTTTAATGAACTTTCCCGAGCTGATAGTCTGTTCTTTTATGCTTCGCGCCACACTCTATATTATTTTTGGAGCGGCGAGCAATTTAATGATTTTGCGTATGTCTATAATACTCAGACGCCCGATACGCCTCTCAAAATCGGACGGCTGTACGGATATCGGGGACAACTTCACGGCGGAAGGCTTTGCAAGTCCGGCGTCGGCCCAGTCCCACAATTCGTAATCGGCGTTATCCGACGGCGCACCGTATACGGGCAACACTTCGAGCACAAACGCCTTATCTTCGGCAATTATGACCGGTCTGATTTTTCCGTCTGCAATATCCTCGTATTTGACATACGCATACCAAATGTCCCATTTAATTTTGGGCGGAAGCTCTTTCAAGCGCATTGACCTCCCCCGCCCAATAGTCATCGTCATCAGGGTCATGCCACCCGGACGGCAATACCTCCAGCGGAGCGACCCCAAGCTTCCGCATCCTTTCACCCAAGGGAACGAGCTTTATCTCGGGGCGGTTGAACCACTTTTTGATAGCTTCAACGGAGATAACGCCGCCTCGCGGCGTCTCTGACCACGGGGATCCGGGCTGATGGGATATGCCTATAAGCGCCGAGGTTGAGTATTGCTCGTATTTCACTGACACTTCAGCAAGCAAATTGGCAAGCTCCGGAGGAAGTCCATTCGGGTCAAACTCGTCATCGACGGCTGAAATAGGGTTGTTACCGCAATATTTATACTTGTGATATATATCTGGCGCCACGGGTCCAAACTCCCACGCCTCGAAATCCGCGTCGAACAAAGGGCTCCCCAATTGTTCCAGCGCATGGCCTTGCGCAAAATAAAGCAGCTTATTCAGACGCATATTCGTACACGGCTCGTCATCGCATTTAAGCGAAAAATATACAAGCGTGTTCGCGACATCGAATACTGTTGTCATTGTGATAGCTCCTTCCGGTTGAGTATACTTATTATTATAGCACCGTTACAGGCGTTATCGGTCGTCACCATCGCTCCGATGAGTCGGACAAAGAATTTTTCTCGTCTGTGCGTGGGGATAAAATATCGTATCATAATGCGCGGTGGGTGTCAAGCGAAAATTGGGCAGGGTCGCCGCGACGTCGCGGCGAAGCCGCGTTCCCCGTGCGCGCACGCACGTTATTGCTATACGCGCATGGCGCGCATAGCATTCAGCACGGCGATGAGCGCCACGCCCACGTCGCCGAACACCGCCGCCCACATCGTCGCCATGCCTATAGCGCCCAGCACGAGTATAACGCCCTTCACGCCGAGCGCGAACGCTATGTTCTGCCACACTATCGCGCGCGTCTTTTTCGCAATGCGTATCGCGTCGGCTATTTTTGACGGTTCATCCGTCATGAGGACCACGTCCGCCGCCTCTATTGCCGCATCGGAGCCGACACCGCCCATCGCTATGCCTATATCAGCGCGCGCGAGCACGGGCGCGTCGTTTATGCCGTCGCCGACGAAAACGAGCCGCCCCTTGCCCGGCCTCGCCTTGTCCAGCTCCTCGAGCTTCTCCACCTTCTGGTGCGGCAGCAGCTCCGAGCACACCGTGTCTATACCGAGCTCGCGCCCTATTTTCTCGCCGACGGATATGGAATCGCCAGTCAGCATCGCCGTATGCCCGACGCCGACGGCCCGCAGCTCAGATATGGCGCGCGCGCTGTCGGGCTTCACGGTGTCGGAGATTACCAGATACCCGGCGAACGCGCCGTCCGCCGCGAGGTAGACCACGGTGCCGAGCGCGTCCGTGGCGGGGCGCTGTACGCCGCGGGTATCGAGCAGCTTCCCGTTGCCCGCCAAGACCTCGCGCCCGGCGACATGGACGCGGACGCCGTGGCCCGCGATCTCCTCGTACCCCGTGAGCGTTTCGCCCGATATTGGCTTGCCGTATTCCTTTTGGATGGACAGTGCGATGGGGTGGTTGGAGCTGGACTCCGCGTGCGCGGCAAGCTCCAGCAACTCCTCGCGGGATATGCCGTCGGCGGGGCAGACCTCCGTCACGGAGAACACGCCGCGCGTCAGCGTGCCCGTCTTGTCGAACACTACGGTTTCAACGTCGTGCAGCGCGTCTAGGTAATTGCTCCCTTTTATCAGTATCCCGCTGCGGGAAGCGCCGCCGATGCCGCCGAAGAAGCTCAGCGGAATGGATATGACGAGAGCGCACGGGCAGGACACAACGAGGAACACGAGCGCGCGGCCCAGCCAGTCCGAGAACGCCGCGCCCGGCAATACGAGCGGCGGTATGACCGCCAGCGCCAAAGCGGCGAACACGACGGCGGGCGTGTAGTACCGCGCGAATTTTGTGATAAAGTTCTCAACAGGCGCCTTCGCGCCGCCGGCGCTCTGCACGAGCTCCAGTATTTTTGAGACGGT
>JAISFB010000073.1 GCA_031263805.1 Oscillospiraceae bacterium | reverse complement strand
GTCGCGGCGGCCTCGAGCTCCAGCAGACGCGCAATCTCGCCGCCGAGGCGCCGTCCGAGCGCCGGCTTTGTGATAACCGGCAGACTTGAAGCCCGGCTTATTTCGCGCAAGAGAGCGCGCCCCGCTCCCGCGGCGGCGAGTACGCGGATATACGGCGGCGTCTCAGGCTGCCCTTCGCGGATGCCGAGCGCCGCGCGCAGCAGAAAACGCCTTACGCGGCTGAGGGTGTAGCGCTTCGTCTTTACCGCGGCGGCGGCGTCCGCGAAGCTTCCCGCAGTGCGGGCGTATTTCGCGGCGCGCTCGGCAATTCCGTCGCCGGCGCCGGATATTTTTTTGAAATCCGCGGCTGTCATAACTCGCAGGCGCGATAAGATCGCGCCGTCAAGCATTTCCGGAAGCATTATATCATCGTCGCCACTCTCCCGCAGCCCGAGCCTGATAAGCGCGGAGGATATCCCCGGCTCCCGCTTAACGCAGAAAAAATCGAGGCCCGCGTTTTGCGCCCGCGCCGCGCGGATATATTCGATGCCGAGCATATTTTTCGGAAGCTCAAGAATATCAGAGCCGCCGGACAGCTCTCCGAACGCGCTCCGCCGCGCCGCGCCGTAGGACTTCCCGAGCGCTAAGCCCCGGCGCGTCAGTCCCTCACAGGCTTCCGACGAAAGTATCCCGGCGGCGCGGACGAGCGTTTCTATCTCGCCGCTCTCGCTGCCGAAGGCGAGCGCTCCCACGACGCCGGTCGAATAAAGCAGCGACACCCCGGCGCGCGCGAAGCCCTCGGCTGATAGCAGCGCGAACGGCGTCGGGAGCTCTATCACAAGGTCAACACCGAGCTCCAGCGCGCTCACCGCGCGTCGGATTTTCGAATAGATCGCAGGCTCGCCGCGCTGCACGAAATTCGGCGACATCGCGGCGATAATTGCCGCGCCGGGGTGCGCGGCGCGGGTTTTTGATATGAGCTCCGCGTGTCCCCCGTGCGCGGGATTGAGCTCGCAGATAATTCCGACGGCTTTCATTTTTCGCTACGCCTTTTCCCTAAAAAAGATTAAAAGTAAAATTATGATTGATATTTATAAAAAAAAGTATTATTATAAAGGTAAATCGCTTGCTCAACCCAAATTGTACAGCGTTTTCAATAATATTGCAAGGGGAACTGCTACATATGAACGTATTGATAATCAACGCGGGGAGCTCGTCACTGAAATACCAGCTCTTCGACATGAAAACCGAGGCGGTCGCCGCGAAGGGCCAGTGCGAGCGCATAGGCATCGACGGCCACCTGAAGCACACGCCGCTCTCAAACGGCAAGCCGGTCTTTGACGAGGACATCCCGCTCCCGACGCACTCGGAGGCGATATCCGCCGTGCTCGACAAGCTGACGGGCGAAAAATACGGCGTGCTGTCAAGCCTTTCCGAGATCGGCGCCGTCGGGCACCGCGTGCTGCACGGCGGTCAGAGCTTTTCCGAGAGCGTGCTGATAAACGGCGACGTCATAGCCGCCATCGAGGAAAACATCCCGCTCGGTCCGCTGCACAACCCGGCGAACCTTATGGGAATAAACGCTTGCCGGTCCGTTATGCCCGGCGTTCCGCAGGTCGCGGTCTTCGACACCGCGTTCCACCAGACGATGCCGGAAAAGGCCTATATCTACGCCATCCCCTATAACTATTATGAAAAGTATAACGTCAGGCGCTACGGCTTCCACGGCACGTCGCACAGATACGTCTCGTCTGAGGCGATCAAAATGCTCGGCGGCGGCGCCGGTACGCGCGTCATCACGTGCCATCTCGGGAACGGCTCGTCCATCGCCGCCGTGAAGGACGGCAAATGTATCGACACCTCGATGGGTATGACCCCGCTCGAGGGTCTGCCGATGGGCACGCGCAGCGGGAGCATAGACCCGGCGATCATCGAATTCGTCGCCAACCACGAAAAGCTCACGCGCGAGGAAATCTTCGACGTGCTCAACAAAAAATCCGGCGTGCTCGGCATCTCCGGCGTGTCGAGCGATTTCCGGGATATAGAAAAAGCGGCGGCGGACGCGGGCGACGCGCTCTCGCGACGCGCTCAGCTCGCGCTTGACGTTTTCCGCTATCAGGTCGCCAAGTACATAGGCTCTTACGTCGTGACGCTCGGCGGCGTCGACGCTATCGTCTTTACAGCCGGGCTGGGCGAGAATTCCGCCGAGCTCCGCGAGGCCGTGACGTCACAGCTCGGCGGCTTCGGCATCACAATTGATCACGAAAAAAACAAGCTTCGCGGGCAACTCGCCGACATCACGGGCGCGGGAAGCTCCGCGCGGGTGTTCGTGATACCGACAAATGAAGAACTCGTCATCGCGCGCGATACAAAAGCTATCGTGGAAGCGTAAATCATAAAACTATAGGAGGTAATCCTGATGGGCATAATTTCAGAGGTGAAATGCGGAAGATGCGACAGGCGCTATTCCGCCATGCGCGCGCGGTGCCCGTATTGCGGCGCGCGGCGCGGAGGCCGGGGCAAATTCTCAGGCGACTCCGACAACTCTAAGGTTCATTTGACAATCGGCATACTGATACTCGTCGCGCTGATCGCCGCCGTCACCGTCCTGCTGCTTACAAGCAACGCGGGTACGGACACGGGAACTGACGCCGAGAGCCCCACTCCGACCAACGGCGACTCGACGCCAAACATCCCTGACAGCAACACGAACAGCTCTATCGACGACCCGGATTACACGCCGCCTCCCGAAAGCCCGACCCCGCCGGAGGAAACGCCGGCGCCCACCCTCGAATCCGTGACGATCACCTACAACGGGCGCAAGATGGAGGACTTCACGGAGCCGGTCGGCAAAACCTTGACGCTGGCGGTAAAACTCGTTCCCGAAGGACTTGACCTCACACCCGTGTGGGAAAGCAGCAATCCCGAGGCCTTCGACGTCGTGCCGACGGATACGACGGGGCTCACGGTGAAGGTCACTATGATCTCGCCGACGACCGGAGAACAGAAGCTGAAAGTAACGGTCGGCGATAAAACCGCGGAGTGTATTGTGCGCGTCAGGTAAACGCGCGGGACTGAAAGGAGCTTGCTGATGAGTACACCCTCAAATCAGCTTGTGCTTGTCCTTGATTTCGGAGGGCAGTATAAGGAATTGATAGCGCGCCGCGTGCGCGAATGCCGTGTCGCCTCGGAGTTAAAACCGGGGCGCACGCCTCTTGATGAGATAAAAAAGCTCGCGCCTATCGGGATAATATTGACCGGCGGGCCCGACAGCGTATATAAAGAAGGCGCGCCGCCGGCCGACCGGGCTCTGTTTGAGCTCGGCATCCCGATTTTGGGCATATGCTACGGGATGCACCTGATGGCGCACACGCTCGGCGGACAAGTATCGCCGTGTCCCGTAAGCGAATACGGGAGGATCAGCACTGAAATAGACGCATCCTCTCCGATATTCGCGGGGCTTGACGGCTCTCAGATATGCCTTATGAGCCACACGGATCAGGTCTCGCGCCTGCCGGAGGGCTTTAAGGCGTCGGCCCAAACCGATAACTGCGCCGTAGCCGCGATGGAAAACCGGACCCGCCGGCTATACGCGACGCAATTTCACCCCGAGGTCGAAAACACGCCGAACGGCACGGACATCATACGCAGCTTTCTCTACAACGTCTGCGGCGCCGCGGGCGACTATGACATAGGCGGATACAGGGCGCGTGTGCTGAACGAAATACGCGAGCGCGTCGGTGACCGGCGCGTTTTGCTCGGATTATCCGGCGGCGTGGATTCGTCCGTGTGCGCCGCGTTTTTGGCGGAAGCCGTCCCGGGGCGGCTCCACTGCATATTCGTGGACCACGGCCTGATGCGGCAAAACGAGGGCGACGAGGTAGAGGCGGCGTTCCGCAGCCGCGATCTGCATTTTATCCGCGTTGACGCCGAAGAGCGTTTTTTGAAAAAGCTGAAAGGCGTGCGCGACCCGGAGCGCAAGCGGAAAATAATCGGCGAGGAATTTGTCCGCGTTTTTGAGGACGAGGCGAAAACGCTCGGCGGCGCCGATTTCCTCGCACAGGGAACGATATATCCCGACGTCGTCGAATCCGGCGCGAACGGCTCCGCCGTAATCAAGAGCCATCACAACGTCGGCGGTTTGCCCGACGACATCGCGTTCCGCGGAATTATCGAGCCGCTGCGCGGGCTGTTCAAGGACGAGGTGCGCGAGCTTGGGCGAGAGCTCGGTCTCCCGCGCGCCCTGACGAAGCGCCAGCCGTTCCCCGGCCCCGGCCTCGCCGTGCGTATAATCGGCGCCGTGACAAAGAAAAAGCTTGATACTCTGCGCGCGGCGGACGCTATATTCCGGGAGGAGATTTCGCGCCTGCGCGTCAAGCCCGACCAATATTTCGCCGTGCTTACAGACACCCGCTCCGTCGGCGTAATGGGCGATTTCAGAACTTATGGGTATACCGTCGCGCTGCGCGCCGTCAAAACCACGGATTTTATGACCTGCGAATACGTCCCGCTGCCGCACAAGCTTCTCGGGCGCGTATCCGGCAGGATAATAAACGAAGCCGCCGGCGTGTCGCGCGTGGTGTACGACGTGACGGGAAAGCCGCCGGCTACTATTGAGTGGGAGTGACCTTTTCCATTTCACGGCATTTCATAATTTGCCATAAAGCATTGCAAATACGCAGTTCTTGGCGTGGTGCCTTAACGTATCTTTCCGCGATGTGTGCCAAATTTTCATAGGTTTTCAAAACTTTTGGCACACAAATTGGCACACAAAACAGAGCGTAAAAATAGCCCCCGCCAATAAAAGGCAGGGGCTATTTTTTGCTTACTCATTGACCGCGGCAAGGCGTAAGTGTACGGGGCTTTGGACGATACCCGCGAATGAAGCTCCGACAATATCCATAGCGGCGGCGCGGCGTTCTGCGAAGCTGTGGGCGTAGTGCCGGCTTATAATCTCTATCGTGTCCCTTGCGAGGGCAGCGACATTCACGACGTCAATACCATTTGAGATTAGCAGGGATACAAAGCTATGGCGCATTGAATGAGCGTGCAGACCGTGCGGAAGCTCTTTACGCGCCTCCAGAATGCGCTTGACTTTCGGGGCGGTTTTTTCTCATACATAAGCTTAATAAATTCCGGCTTTGCGGCGTACACCGCTCTACCGCCCCCGCCACCTCTTTCGAGTAATTCTGCGAGTAATTTTGTAATCATAGGCGATGTAAGCTCACGAAGCTTATAATTACCGAGGCGCGGAACGAGGTAATGCGCAAATATGAAATTGTCAGCGAGCTGCGTACTCTCCCGCAGTTCGAGCTTGCGGATGCCTGTGAACCATTCGACCGCTTGCGCGAATGTGGACTTATCGTTGACGTCGCCGCTTTTGAGCTGCCCCCGCTCGATACGCTCTTTGAAAGCGTCAACCGCCTTTTGTAATTCGCTCTGGAGCTTTTTCTTGCTTGTTTCGGTCGCCCGATAATCTTCACTATACCGCTTGCCGCTTACCATAACACGCAGTTGATAAAGACCGGGGCGATCCGCTCTTTCCGCTGCTCCGACAGGTAAGCCGGTTTTAGTTTGCCTTGTCATTGTATAGCCCTTTCTCGGCCGGTCTGCTGTTTTCATAGAGTGTGTGAGGGCAGAAATCTTGACCCGTCGCCCATTCAATTTCACCGTCCGTTACAGACACACTCCTAAATAGCCGCGTGTCGGCAAGCTGTTTATAATACTTGTGGCTCAGATTCGGCTTGAAGTCATAAACACGCCGTTCACCGCCATCGTAGGCGAGTTCGAGGCGATAGTTGTCAAGTGGCGTAACCGCCGTTAATGTAGGATAGGTTTTCATTTATTCCAGCCCCTTTATTTTGAAGTACTCTTCGTCGGTCTGCATTATCTCCCACAGCGCCGCCAACTCCTCGCGGTGAATATCAGCCCATACAGTGACGTAATTTGCCTTTTTCGGCGGGAACTCTCCGGCAAGTATATTCCCGTCCAAGTTGAATGACGCCTCGTATTCCGCGTATTTGGCGTGAAAGTGCGGCGTGTGGTGCTGTTCGGTGTCGTTGAAGTACATCCTTATTATGATACCGTAAAATGATGAAATGATTGGCATTTGCGTTTTACCTCCCTGTTAATTTATCGCGTAGCTCTGCGTTCTTAAAACCCAATCAATATTGTACCTCCCGATTTTGACCTAAACTCAGCCTTTGCCGCGTCGATTTCTTCCTGCGGTGGATGTGACCTCATTTCAGCAAGAGTTTCGTTCAGCAAATTGAGTGGTATAGCTTTCATCATATCGGGTGTTACAGCCAAATATCGACCAGACGTAATGGAATCTCCTCCTCCTGCGGCGGGCGGTTTAGTGGACGATCTCTTAAACGTGCCTATTGCAACTTTGACAGTTTTCATGCCATTCTCAAAGCGATATTCACCGGCAGCCAGATATTGAGCTATAAATTCCAGTGCTTTTTGTCCGCGTGCGTCAGTCAAAAGGTTTTCAAGCGCATACAGGGCGACAGGCGACGGGGCGTTTTTCACATGCTCATCACCGTACATTATGGCGCGCGCAGCGCTTTCCTCTGCGTGAAAATCCGTCGCTCCGAATTGTTCGAGCGTTTTCAGCGCCATTTCAGATAATCCGAAGCGACTTACCGCTTCTTGCATAAAGTCGTCCGGCGCGGCGGCGTGTTCACGCCCAAGCAGATAATCTGTTGACACGTCAAGCACTCTCGCAATTTCAAGGAGCTCTGTGCTCTTGAAGTCGCGAAAACCGCCCTCCAGTTTAGTTAATGTGTTACGGGCGATGTTCAGTCTGTCCGCAAGTATCTCTTGTGTCCAGCCCTTGATCTCGCGTAATGCCTTTATGCGTTTCCCGATTGCCGCTAAGTCTGAAATTTTTGGTTGGAACATTTCGGTTACCTCCTATTATTGGCGCAATTAAAATGGAATATTCATTAGAATATATTCTTTATCAATTGCCAAACAGAAAAGCGTCTGATATACCGTGGCCCAGGAATATGAAGCGGAATATATTCTGTTTCTGATTCTATCACGGATAATCAAATTGTCAAGGGGGTAAATGAAAAATGGATGAAAAAATTTTAGCGGAGAAAGCCGCCGAGAAGCGCCGCGAGTATAAACGGGCGTGGAATGCTCGAAACCGCGACAAGTGCCGCAAGCATACGCACGATTATTGGATGCGGAAAGCATTGCGCGAGATGGAGGGTAACGCCGATGACGCAGACCACGACAACCAGTAGTAGACCGGAAATGCTGACGATCCCGCAACTGGCCGCAATGGGAATATTGCCGGGGAGGGCTATTCGGCGGCTTGTGGCTGAAGGGGCTATACCCACCGTTGCGGTCGGCAACCGTAAGTACATAAATCTTTCTGTATTTGAAAAGTTTCTACAGGGAAAGTCGGAAAATGAGCGCGTCGATGATTGACCGCGGCGCGTTCGAGCTTGCCCGCGAGAGCGTCACGGCGGAACAGGCGGCGGCGTTCTATGGCGTCGAGCTCCACGGGCACCGGGCGGCTTGCCCGTTCCACGGCGGCGAGCGTGATAGCCTGTCATTCCACGGGCACGGGTTCCGTTGCTTTTCGTGCGGAGCGAGCGGCGATTCCGTCGAGTTTGTGAGACGTCTCTTTGAGTGCAAACCAATTGACGCGCTCCGGCGGCTTGATAGAAGCCATACATACTGGGAGTGCGTTATTGCGGAAGCTCGGGCATACAGTAAGGCGCACGGCGACGCGTTCACTACAGCGCTGCTCGCCGCAATGTTTGATGAGTTGGAGCGGGAATTCGGGGAGGTGACAGCCAATGGCGAGCACTGACCGCCGCGCCTCTAAAGACCGCGGCACATATGCCGCGCGCTGGCGCAGCTACACAGCGTTCAAACAGGAGTTGCAACGGCGCGGGCTGTCCTCGCAGGAGTATACGCAAGCGCTGCGGCGCTACTGCGACGCGCACAAATTATAAAATTCTATAAGCAAAGATATTAGAGGGGAATTAAAGCAATGAATGAAAGCCGATTGATTTATGAGATTATGCGCGAGCTTGGCAAGTACGGCGCGGTCTACCGCTGTAATTCCGGAAGCGCTATACTCCCTGACGGTAAACGGTTCAACGGTATGCCGAAAGGCTTTGCCGACATAATGTTTATCCGCGCCGATGGCAGGGCTTGTTTTGTTGAGGCCAAGACCGACAAGGGCAGACTTTCGGAGGCGCAAGCGCGATTTCTGGAGCGTATGCGAGGGCTTAACGCAAGGGCGGGCGTGGCGCGCTCGGTTGACGACGCGCTGCGGATATGCGAGATTGAGCCGTGACGGGGCGGCGTGGCAATGAGCACGCGGCAAAATATATTGAGAGCCTAAGCCCCCCCACTCTCCAAAGCGTTAAGTCGCGGCACTGTAACCGCGCGCACTCGTCCTTTGACACCGCGCATATCGCGCGTGGGCATTTTGGAAATGTTTCAATGAATTATATTGACCGCAATTGAGCGGATTTCACGAATTCGGAATAGAGGTATGTTATACTATGGCAAAATTAAACCGTGAACATATAGCCGTCTGTGTCCTGACTTGTTCCACATATGCGGAAGCGGCGAAAGCGGCGGGAATATCAAACGCAACGCTTGAACAAGAATTGATACTTGACCGTATCAGCGAATTAGAAAAGAGGTTCGTCGATGAAGAAACAAGTAAGGCGATATTCAAACGCTTGTACGCGCTGAACATAAAAGCCTCGGATGATGTGCCCGATATAGCTTTTATTACCCACGAGGACGAAGTATGGCGCGTTGATGAGCATTATTATTCCCCGCGCGGAAACAGGTACAAGCAATTTACAATTAACGCGCCGGATGAGTATGTGGCCGAAGCCCGCCATATATTCATTGACGATATTGACGAGTGGGAGTGAACGTGCTATACTCTAAGCGTCAGGAGATACGGCGAATAACAACCATAGGGAGGCGAAGCAAATGAAGGCTGTCAGCGGATATTTGGAACAAGGGCGGTTTTATCTCACCGAAGCGATAAATCACCCGGAAAGAATTCCGGCGGCACCGGTATTTGATGTTGTGCATACAAAGACAAAACGCCAATTAGAGGCGATACCCGAATTCGAGCGAGTTACGTTCCGCGAGAGGATTTCAACACGATGAAAACGCCGAAAATCTATCTTGATACTTCTGTAATCAGTCATTTAGACGCGCAGGATACGCCGGAAAAGATGACTGACACGCTCAAACTTTGGAAAGATATAAAAGCGGCGAAATACGATGTCTATATATCCGACTTGACTATTGCCGAACTTGACCGTTGCCCCGAACCCAAACGGTCTGAAATGTTGTCGGCGTTGCTCGATATTGAATATACTGAGATTGCGCAAGACGGGAGGTCAAAGCAGTTAAGCCTGTTATATTTTGAGGTCGGAGGGCTGCCGCCCAAAAGCAAAGCAGACGCTGAGCACATCGCTATTGCGTCCGTGAATGATTGCGATATTATTCTTTCGTGGAACTTCAAGCATATAGTAAATTTACGCGCTATGACCGCCGTTGAAGATGTGAACATCAAGAAGCGGTATAAAAATATCCGCATTCTATCGCCCACAATGTTACTTGACGAGGAGGAATGAAAATGCATACACAAAAAGCAAACACCTATACGGTCGATGACATTCACAATATACGTGTGAAAGTCGCTGAGGAGTATAGCCGTATGACCACTGCGGAAGCCGAGCAGGATTTTAAGGCCCGTGTTGAAAGCGCAAAGCGGACAATGGAAGCGTTACGCAAAGAAAAACGGTTTGCTAGGAGTAATATGCTAGCTTACGAAAGGAAAAAATCATGAAATTTGGCGGAATATGTATAACAAC
>JAISFB010000062.1 GCA_031263805.1 Oscillospiraceae bacterium | reverse complement strand
TCGAGCAGGAAATCGAGCTTTCTCGCCGAAAACCTGCCGCGCCCCGCGCTCTTGAACGCCGAATGCACGCACATTCGAGGCCGTATTTCCCGCACGGGCGGCGATACGTCCACGCCGAGCTCCCCGACGTATTGCGTCCCGAGCGAAAAGCCCCAGGAGTATTCGTCCGTTTCGCCGGCCATAGCGTCGTCGGGTATCTCGAAATACCGCCGCGTGAACGGCATATATTTCAGCCAGCGGCGGGAGATTTCAAGTGTTTCCGAGTGGCTGTCGTACTCCGAATTGTGTCGGTTTATGTAGTAGAAAAATCCGGCGCACTCGCGCACGTCGCATATGCCGACAAGGCTTTTCGTGTACGCAAGCTTCTCGCGGAAGCGTTGTATGCGCTGCAAAAGAAGCTCCTGACGGCGGATCGACGCCTCAATCTCGTCCCGCTTGTGCTCAAGCGTTTCGAGCAGCGTGTCAAAGCCGCCCTCCGTGACCATACTAGCGACGCGCTCGATCCCGAAGCCGAAGTTCTTGTACCACAGGCAGTCGATCAGATAATTTATATCCCACGTGTCGTAGTAGCGGTAATTGTTCGTTGGGTCCTTCGCGGGCGCGACGACGCCTTTTTCCTCATAGTAGCGGATCAAGTCGGCGGATATGCCGAGGATGCGCGCCACTTCGCCTATTTTGTACTTCATATACCGTTTCGCCTCCGGTTTAATATAATTTTTATATCACATTATTTTTATGCGCCGGATTCTCATTCATCGGGCACAGCCGGGGGCGTCGCCGGGGGAGTCTCGAACGGCGGCTCCGGCGTCGCGGGCTCGTAGGAGGGGGGCGGGGGCTCGCCGGACGGCGTCGGAGAAGGCTCGTAGGGCGGCATCGGCGGCGTCGGCGTCGGCGTGAGCGGGGGAGTCGGAGTCGGCGTGGGAGTCGTCGGTACGCGCCTGTAGACAAAGGTGATGGCGTTGCGCGCGGAATTTTCGTTTACCGTGATCGTCTGCGACGCGTCGCCGACGACCTCGAAGTCCTCAAAGCTTGTAGCGGTCTCTGTGACGGAGGCGCCTACGCGCGCGGTTTTTGTTTCGGTCAGGAAGGTCGTGCCGCGCTCGGTTTGGTATGTGATCGTGTAATCGGCCTCTTTGACGCCGGGGACGGGCGGCAGATACGTGTCGGACGGGGTGGAGAACTCGCGCTTGGGAAGCCCCTCGTGCACGGCGGACATAACGCGCTTCCAAATCTGGGAGGACGGGTTGCCGCGGCGCGCCATCGTTATCGGTTCAGGTTCATTATAGCCGCACCACGTCGCCGCGACGTAATACGGAGTGTAGCCGACAAACCAGCGGTCCTTGCTCGAGCCCGCCGTACCGGTTTTGCCCGCCGTCGGTACAGAGCCGAGGTTGGCCTCCGAGCCCGTGCCGCTGACGGCGGCGTCGTGCAGGATGCTTGTCATCCAGTAAGCCGTCTTTTCGCTTATCGCGACGGACTGAGTCGGACGGTTTTCAAAGACCGTTTCTCCGTTGCGGTCGAGGATCGCCGTGTACGTTATCGCCTCCGTGCGCACGCCGGCGTTTACGAACATCGTGTACGCCGACGCCATCTCCTGCGGCGTCGCGCCGATATTGAGCTCGCCGAGCGCGAGCGCGGCATAGTCCTCGTCGGCCTTTTCGAGCTTAAAGCCGAGCGTTTCGGTCAAAAACCTGTATGACACCGCGGGCGTCAGCTTGTCGAGAATTTGTGCGGAGATCGTGTTGCGCGAGCGCATGATCGCCGTTCTGAGACTTATCACGTGGAGCCAGGAGTTGTCGTCGTTGTGCGGATACCAGCCGTCCTTTCTGCCTTGCAGGACGATGCCCGCCGAGTCGTCGACCTTGGTGTCCGGAGTGATGAGCCCCGCCTCCATCGCCGGGCCGTAGACGGCGACCGGCTTTATCGACGAGCCGGGCGGACGCCGCCCTAAGTCCATCGTCGCGCGGTTGAGCAGCATATTTCCGGTCTTTTCGCCGATATTCCCGGACATACCGGGAATATGCCCCGTGTACGGATCGACGATTATCATTGCCGAAAGAAGCTGCTGCTTCGAGCCCGTGGTTTTCGGGAGGTTATCGATGTCTAAATAAACGTCGTCGAGCGCTTTTTGCACGCGCGGGTCAAACGTGGAATAAATGCTGTAGCCGCCCTGTGAGAGAAGCACGCGGGCGGTTTTTTCCGAGATACCGCGCAGCTCCGCGAGGTCGGCGGCGGCTTCGTTTATGACAGCCTCCTCGAACCACGTGTATATCACCTGATTGTTGATAGTCTTTCTGCCCTGGCGGAATTCGAGCGGCTCGAGCTTCGCCGACTCGTATTCGTACTTCGTTATAAAGCCCTGGATATACATCTCCTCGAGGATGTCCTCCTGACGCTTTTTGTTATTTTCCGGGTAAGAATACGGGTTGTACTTCGACGGGTTGTTCGGTATCGCGATGAGCGACGCCGTCTCGGCTATCGACAGCTCGGAGACGTCCTTGCCGAAGTAAGTGTCGGCGGCGGCGGCTATCCCGTAAGCGCCCTTGCCCCAGAAAATATAGTTCAGATACCACTGGACTATTTCCGATTTGCTGTACTTCCGCTCGAACTCCAGAGCGCTGAAAATCTCCTGAAATTTGCGCTGCACGGTCACCGCGTCGTTGCCGGTGACGTTTTTAATGAGCTGCTGCGTGATGGTGGAGCCGCCGAAATTGTCGCGCAGGCGGAAAAACATATTGACGAGCGCCGCCGTCGTGCGGTACCAGTCCACGCCGCGGTGGTCGTAGAACCGCTTGTCCTCGATGGCGACGAGCGCGTGCTCTACGTTTTTCGGGATCTCGTCGTATTCGAGCCAGATGCGAAATTCCGTGCCCTGTATCGTCGTCAGCTCGACCGGCTCGCCCGTTTCGGAATCGGTGTAGTAGATGACGCTTGAAAGATTCGCGGTGAAATCGTCGAGGTCGAGCTCCAGCCCGCGCGACAGCGTGACCTTGGCGTAGACCGTAAAAATGCACGCGAAGCTGACGAACGTCAAAACGGCGATCAGCAGGACGGCCAGCGCCGCGCGCGAGACCAAAAAGAGAACCCCGGAAACAGCCTCCGCCCCGCGGTCTATATATTTGAAATATTTTTTGTCCAAGACGAAACCTCCGCCGCAAAGCGCCGCTGTGATATATCATAAATCGGGCGGACTGAAAAAATTGTCCGCAGATATATTATACCACGTCTTGTCAATAGAAATATGAAAAGGCTGATTGGATGGTAAGTTTTATTATAGATTGCAATGGGGTGAATTCAAATTGGGGGCTTAATTTCTCTGTTTTTTTGTTTTTTGCGCTGTTTGCGCCTGCGCGTCGCGGCGACAGCCGCGTTCCTGCCGCGCTCGCGCGGCGTCATTTTATGGCGCGACGCAGGCGCGACGCGCGCACGCACGTTTAATCAAACACAACGGGCGAAGCCCGTTTGCCGCAGCGGACGGCGATTCTTGCGGCGCCGCCATAGGTACAGGTGAACAACGTGAGGCTATACGCGCCGTCAGTCATTTCCCCGACGGCGGTCGCCTCGAGCGTCTCTATCTCCGCGACGGCGTAGACGTATTCGGCGCCGCCGGCGTCTGTGAATGTAAGTACGTCGCCGGGGGAGAGGGTTTGGATGTTGCCGAAATGGCGTTTGTAATTGTGCGCGGCGATTACGATGTTGTCCTCTTCTATGCTCCCGCTGTAGCGGCAGGGGGATTTTTTCAGCTTTTCATAGCTCCAGTCCCGCGTTACGGGCAGCGCAAGACCGAGCGCGGGGACGCGCAGCACGCCGATATACGTCTCGCCGTCCATTGAGATCGTCGTTTCGCGGGAGAGCGTTCCATTCTCCCCGCCCGTATCCGTGACATAGTCCGCGTCAGGAGCGGCGGACGGCGTTTCCGCGGCGCGCGCCTCGATCTCTGAAATGAGCGCGTCCGCGACGCGTGAGGCGACTTCGGAAGCCCGCCTGTCGTCAAAGTCGTTGTACAGGAAAAGAGAAAGCGCGGACAGGACAAGCAGCCCGCCCGCGACCATCAGCGCGGCGCCGAGCCCCGCGCGCTTTCGATTTGTATCGGTTTTCATCGTTTTCGGGCCGCGCTACCGTTCCGTTCGCGTTTGACGGCCAAGCCGGACGCGAACAGGAGCATTCCCGCGCCGGCCATCACCGGTACCGGCCAGCGCAACTGTCCCGTCTGCGGCAGGGTCATATCGCCCAGCGGGGGGAATTCGTCCAAAATCCA
>JAISFB010000205.1 GCA_031263805.1 Oscillospiraceae bacterium | reverse complement strand
CGAAAGCCGCCCGCTCCAAGTTCCCGGATTTCATGAGCAGTCGCAGGCGCTCGTTTGAGATGCCGACGGCGTTCGCTTGGGCGGTGGTGACCGTGCCGCCGTTCTGCGTTAGGATTGTTTGTAGTTCTGCGGGCATCGTCACGCCGCTCACCTCCGTTTGACTTTTATGCTCTTACTGTAACCGGAACTCGCACAAAAGTCAATAGACGGATTTTATTTTTATGCTTGCTTTGGAAACGAAACTTGCATAAAAATAAGGCCCCACGGAGGCCATCCCGTGAGGTTGCGGGCCATTCGCGGGACCAGACCGCTGTGTATCCCCTTGAACCAGCTCATATCCGCCGCCGAATACGCGGGCCGGTTCATCGGGCTCCGCAGCGGCATCTGCGATATTTTGGCAACGGCGCGATGCCGGAAAACGGTTGTGTTCCCGGACTGCTTTTACAGCACGACGCCTTTTAAAGTGAGCGACTTCTTCGCCCTGCCAGGCTGGGAGGAAGTCCTATGGCGCCCCGGCGAGCCGCCTGTGTATCAGCGGGAAACAGCAAATTTGGAGTAGTCATGATTCCGGCTTTCTGCGTTAACCCTCTGTTTATATGTATGACTGCGAAGCTCATCATTTTGATTTTTATGTGTCGTTATTTCCTGATACTTCCTGATTTATGGGCATTTTTAATTTATCACTCGTACCGAAAATAGCGTGTCGCCGGACAGTCTATTTTCGCAGCCATCATTATCAAGAGGTTGTTCGTCCAGCTAATTTCTCTCACCAGTGGCGAGAGTATTTCTTTGCCGCGATATGTTTCAAAAAACTGCTTCATTCGCCAGATATTCTGCGGCGAAAACCCTTTGATGCCAACATAGCGACTCTGGATGAAGTCCGAGAAGTCCTTGACCACGGCTTTGCACCAACCACCCTCGGCGACGCGGCGGCTCACATACTTGCCGATGTCCCAGTACATATTGATGAGTTCCCGATTAACGGCGCGGAAAGCGTTCTCGCGGGCATTGTCGATGATGGCAATGACTTCGTCAAAAGCGTTCTCGCCGCTCGGAACCGGTTTGTCGTTCATATTTGACGTTTCTCCATTTCTCTCACCGGTGGCGAGAGTTTTTCTTTGCCGCGATACGCTTCAAAAAACTGCTTAGGTTGGCGCAATAGGGCATCACCACACCTCTCGCCCTACCGGCGGACCTGTATCCCATTCCTCGAACACATACTCACCCTCAAAGCCTTCAAGCCTTTCCGCCAGTGTGCGGTGCTTTCTTTCAAATGCTTTCTTGATGATGATTTTATCAGGCTCGGCTACGATCTGCACCGGTTCGCTCTCCGCTAAACAGGCAATTTCGAGTATGGCCTTTGGCAAGCGAACGGCCTGACTGTTTCCCCATTTTTGAATAGTTGACTGCATGAAGCCCGGCTCCTTTCGACTATAGTTTCCGACTATAGTATATACAGCGCGGAAACCTTTGTCAAGCGCGCCTCCGGAGGGCGAAAAATTTTTTATGCGTGAAAATCAAAAAGATGTTGACAAGCGGAAAACAAGCTGATACAATAGGTCGCTATGCTGCCGTTTGCGATTGAGGAATAATCCCCCATCTTATACACTAAGTCGTTAAAAGTAGTATACAACGCCGCCGCGGCAAAAGTCAATACCTGTCGCAGATATATGACAACCGCTCCGGGCGTATCAAAACCGAAAAACGTCCGTTCCCGCAAAGACGGACGGCCGCCGACTGATTGAACAGTTACCAAACTAACAGCTACTAAGGAGTGATACTCATTGCCCAAGAGCGTAATGTACGGCAAAACTGAGCGTATGAGCTACGCGAAGCGTCCGGAAATCCGGGAGATGCCGAACCTTCTCGAGGTTCAGAAGGATTCCTACAAATGGTTCCTTGAAACAGGGCTGCGCGAGGTGTTTCGCGATGTGGCGGAAATTACCGACCACACGGGGAACCTCGAGCTCACGTTCATCGATTACAGGATGGACGACAAGCCCAAGTATTCGGTCGAGGAATGCAAGGCGCGCGACGTGACCTACGCCGCGCCGATCTGGGTCAGCGTCCGCCTGCGCAACCGCGAGACGGAGGAAATAAAGGAGCAGGAGATATTTATGGGGGATTTCCCTATGATGACTCAGGCGGGTACCTTTATTATAAACGGCGCGGAGCGCGTCGTCGTCTCTCAGATCGTGCGCTCGCCCAGCGCGTATTTTAACAAGGGCGTCGATCCGAAAACGACGGGAGAGATTTTCACCGCGACGCTTATTCCGTACAGAGGCGCGTGGCTGGAGTACGAAACCGACGCGTCCGACAGCTTTTTCGTGCGCATAGACAGGAACCGCAAGCTGCCGGTGACTTGGCTGCTGCGGTCGATAGGGCGCCGCGGGAGCGACCCCGTGACTTGGCTGTCCATGCCGGGCGGCGAGGGCGGCGCGGAGACCCCGGAGCAGCTGAAAGCGATTTTCGGCGGCGACGAGCGGATCACGGCGACGCTTGAGCGCGATGTTTGCGTTTCGCGCGAGGAGGCGCTCATCGAGGTGTATAAACGCCTGAGACCGGGCGAGCCCCCGACAGTGGACAGCGCCGAGATACTTTTGAACAATATGTTTTTCGACCCTCGGCGGTACGATATTTCCAAGGTCGGGCGCTATATGTTCAACAAAAAGCTTGCCCTCGGGGCGCGGCTGAACGGAGCGAAGCTCGCCATGCCCGCGGCGGACCCGATGACCGGAGAGATCATCGCGGAGGCCGGGGAGGTTTTAACGCGCGAGCGCGCGGCGGAGATAGAGGCCCGCGGCGTCGCGGGCGCCACCGTCGAGGTTGACGGGCGGAACGTCGTAATGTTCTCAAACGGTATGGTGAGGCTCGACGGCTTCGTGGACTTTGACCCGAAGGAGCTCGGCATCCGCGAGCGCGTAAGATTTATCATACTGAAAGAGCTTTTGGATAAGTACGAGGGGAAAAGCAAGGCCCTCCGCGACGCGATAATCGAAAGAGTTGACGAGCTTATCCCGGGCCATATAATACCGGACGATATTTTCGCGGCGGCGAACTACTTAAACTGTCTCGCGAACGGAATAGGCTCGCCGAGCGATATCGACCACCTCGGGAACCGCCGTATGCGAAGCGTCGGAGAGCTGCTGCAAAATCAGTTCCGCCTCGGCTTTTCAAATATGGAGCGTATGATACGCGATAAAATGACGGTCTCGGACGAGATAATCACGCCGCAGTCGCTTATCAACGTGCGCACGGTGACGGCGAAGATAAAGGAATTTTTCGGCTCGTCCCCGCTGTCGCAGTTTATGGATCAGACGAATCCGCTCGCGGAGCTGACGCATAAACGCCGCCTCTCCGCGCTCGGCCCCGGCGGGCTCTCGCGTGAAAGAGCGGGCCTTGACGTGCGCGACGTGCATTACACGCACTACGGGCGGATGTGCCCGATAGAGACGCCCGAGGGCCCCAACATCGGGCTTATAGGCTATCTCGCGAGCTACGCGCGCGTCAACGAATACGGCTTCATCGTCGCGCCGTACAGCCGGGTGGACAAGAAAACAGGCGTGATAACCGATGAGGTAGAGTATCTGACCGCCGACGTGGAGGACGACTATTTCGTCGCCCAGGCGACGGAGCCGCTCGACGAAAACGGACGCCTTGTAAACGAGCGCGTAACGTGCCGCCACCGCGACGAAATAGTCGCAGTCGAGCGCGAGCGCATAGATTTTATCGACGTGTCCCCGATGATGATGGTGTCCGTGGCGACGGCGATGATACCGTTTTTGGAGAACGGCGAGGCCAACCGCGCGCTGATGGGCGCGAATATGCAGCGTCAGGCCGTCCCGCTGCTTTTGCCCGAGGCGCCTATCGTGGCGACGGGCATAGAGCACAAATGCGCCGCCGACTCGACTGTCGTGCGGATATCCGAGGGCGACGGCGTCGTGACTGCGGTCTCCGCGACAAACGTCAAGGTGCGCTATGACGGCGGGGACGAAAAGGATTATCCGCTGACAAAGTTCTCGCGCTCCAACAACGGAACGTGTACGAACCAGCGCCCCGTCGTCGCCGTGCACGAGCGCGTCGCGAAGGGCGACGTGCTCGCCGACGGCCCCTCCACGAGCAACGGCGAGATCGCGCTCGGCAAAAACGTCCTCGTCGGCTTTATGACCTGGGAGGGCTATAACTACGAGGACGCGATTTTAATAAACGAGCGCTTGGCCTACGACGACGTTTTCACGTCGATACACATAGAGGAGCACGAGGTGGACGCGCGCGACACAAAGCTCGGCCCGGAGGAGATCACGCGCGATATCCCCGGCGTGGGAGAGGACGCGCTGCGTTATCTCGACGACCGCGGGATAATCCACATCGGCGCCGAGGTCCGCGCGGGCGACATCCTCGTCGGAAAGGTCACGCCCAAGGGCGAAACGGACCTGACGGCGGAGGAACGCCTGCTCCGCGCGATTTTCGGAGAAAAGGCGCGCGAGGTGCGCGACACGTCGCTGAAGGTCCCCCACGGAGAGAGCGGCATCGTCGTGGACGTGCGCGTTTTCACGCGGGACAACGGCGACGAGATGAATCCCGGCGTCAATATGATAGTGCGCTGCTATATTGCTCAGAAGCGGAAAATAAGCGTCGGGGACAAGATGGCGGGACGCCACGGAAACAAGGGCGTCGTCTCGCGCATAATGCCGCAGGAGGATATGCCTTATCTGCCGGACGGCACGCCGCTCGATATCGTCCTCAACCCGCTCGGGGTGCCGGCGCGTATGAATATCGGGCAGGTTTTGGAGGTGCATCTCGGCTACGCGGCCAAAACGCTCGGCTGGAAGATCGCGACGCCCGTATTCAACGGCGCCACCGAGCGCGATATATGGGATACCTTAAAGCTCGCGGGGCTCAGGGAGGACGGTAAAAGCGTCCTGTACGACGGCAGGACGGGCGACGCGTTCGACAGTCCCGTGACCGTGGGCTATATCTACTTTTTGAAGCTGCATCATCTTGTTGACGACAAGATACACGCGCGCAGCACGGGCCCGTATTCGCTCGTCACGCAGCAGCCGCTCGGCGGCAAGGCTCAGTTCGGCGGACAGCGCTTCGGTGAAATGGAGGTCTGGGCTCTGGAGGCCTACGGAGCGGCGTATACGCTTCAGGAAATACTGACAGTCAAATCGGACGATACGGTCGGGCGCGTGCGCACTTACGAATCCATCGTAAAAGGGCGCAATATCCCGAAGCCCGGCGTGCCGGAGTCGTTCAAGGTGCTCGTCAAAGAGTTGCAATCGCTCTGCCTGAGTATGCGCGTGCTCGACGAGAACGGCAATGAGATCACGCTTAAAACCGAGGAGGAGGACAACATCATCGGCGACGACTTCCGCGACGCCATGCGCGGGTCGGGAGAATACGGCTCCGACGACAAGGAATTTGAAAAGAGCGGCTTCTCGATAGAGGACGCCGGCGACATACTCGGCTTTGACGAGAACGACGACGAGGACGACGAGGATGTCAATATTGACAGCGAGGATGAGGAGGACATTCTATGAGCGTAACACAATTCGAGTCGATCCAGATAGGGCTCGCGTCCCCGGAAATGATACTCGAATGGTCGCACGGGGAAGTAAAAAAGCCTGAAACGATAAACTACCGCACGCTTAAGCCGGAGCGCGACGGGCTGTTCTGCGAAAAAATCTTCGGGCCGACGAAGGACTGGGAATGCCACTGCGGAAAGTATAAAAAAATACGCTGGAAGGGCAAGATATGTGACCGCTGCGGCGTCGAGGTGACGAAAAAAGAGGTGCGCCGCGAGCGTATGGGGCATATCGACCTCGCCGCCCCTGTCTCGCACATATGGTACTTCAAGGGCATACCTTCCCGTATGGGTCTGCTGCTCGACTTGACGCCGCGCGTGCTCGAAAAGGTGCTGTATTTCGCGGCGTATATCGTGACCGACCCCGGCGACAGCTCGATAACTCATCTGCACAAATATCAGATACTGTCCGAAAAGGAATACCGCGACTCGCGTGAGAAATTTGAGGACGACATCGAGGCCGGTATGGGCGCGGAGACGATCCGCCGTCTGCTGAGCGAGGTGGACTGCGAGCGCTTTTCCGAGCAGCTCCGCCAGCTGCTGCGCGAGGAGGACGACGACGATTACGCGCCGAAGCCCAACCCCGATACGCTGTGCGCCTACGAAGGCTGCAAGGAGTGTACGAACCGCGCGAGGTGCCCGGGCCAGCTCATCGACGTGCTCGTCTCGCGCAAGAATCCGCGCGAGCTGCGCCTCGACCGCTTTTCGGCGCAGCTGCGAAGCGAGGCAAGGCGCGCTTCGGGGCAGAAAAAGGCGAAGCTTATAAAAAGGCTCGAGGTCGTGGAGGCGTTCCGGCTTTCGGGCAACGACCCGGCCTGGATGATAATCAACGTCCTGCCGGTCATCCCGCCCGATATACGCCCTATGGTGCAGCTTGACGGCGGCAGGTTCGCGACAAGCGACCTAAACGACCTGTACCGGCGCGTCATAAACCGCAACAACCGCCTGAAAAGGCTGATACAGCTCACCGCGCCGGATATCATAGTGCGCAACGAAAAGCGTATGCTTCAAGAGGCCGTAGACGCGCTTATAGACAACGGCAGGCGCGGCAGGGCGGTGACGGGGGCGAACTCCCGCGCGCTGAAATCGCTTTCGGATATGCTCAAGGGCAAGCAGGGGCGCTTCCGCCAGAACCTGCTCGGAAAGCGCGTGGACTATTCCGGGCGCTCCGTCATAGTCGTCGGGCCGGACTTGAAGCTTTATCAGTGCGGCGTGCCAAAGGAGATGGCGATAGAGCTTTTCCGTCCGTTTATTATGAAAAAGCTCGTCGAGGACGGTATGTCGAACAATATAAAATCCGCCCGCAAGATGGTGGACCGCGGTATGACCGAGGTCTGGGACGCTCTCGAGGCGATAATAAAAGAGCATCCCGTGCTTTTGAACCGCGCGCCGACGCTGCACAGACTCGGTATTCAGGCGTTTGAGCCGATACTCGTCGAGGGCCGGGCGCTAAAGCTGCATCCGCTCGTCTGCTCGGCGTACAACGCCGACTTCGACGGCGACCAGATGGCGATACACGTCCCGCTTTCGGCGGAGGCGCAGGCGGAGGCGCGCATCCTTATGCTTTCGGTGAACAACCTGCTGCACCCGAAGGACGGGCAGCCCGTCACAGTGCCGACGCACGATATGGTCCTCGGCGCGTATTACCTGACCTACGAGCGCCCGGAGGAAAACGCGCTCGACGAGAACGGGAACTATATCATAAAAGCGTTTTCGACGCCGGAGGAAGCGCTTATGGCGTACCAAAACGGCGACGTCGGTATCCACGCCCCGATAAAGCTGCGCGTGACGCAAAGAATCAAGGGCGTTCATATCGCGCGCGTTATCGACACGACGGTCGGCAGGATAATCTTCAACGAGCCGATCCCGCAGGACCTCGGCTTTGTGGACCGCGACGACCCGGAGCATATGTTCGACTATGAGATCGGCGTCCGCACGGATCAAAAGGAGCTTGAAAAGATAGTGAAGGCCTGCATTTCCAAGCACGGCTTCACAGAGTCGGCGGAGCTTTTGGACAACATCAAGGCGCTCGGCTTCCAATATTCCACACGCGCGGCCATCACGGTCTCAATTTCTGATATAACGGTGCCGGAATCGAAAGAGCAGCTCATTTCAGAGGCTGAGCGGCGGGTGATCGATATCGAGCGGCAGTATAAGCGCGGCTTCATTACCGACGATGAGCGCTACCGCCTCGTCGTGAACGAGTGGGAGCAGACGAAAGACGACGTGACGGCGGCTATGAACGCGGCGTTCGACGAATACAATCCCATATATATTATGACGAAATCAGGAGCGCGCGGCAGTATGAACAACTTCCGCCAGCTCGCCGGTATGCGCGGACTGCTGATGAACACGGTCGGCAAGACGATAGAAATTCCGATAAAATCGAATTTCCGCGAGGGCTTGACGGTGCTCGAATACTTCATATCCTCGCGCGGCGCGCGCAAGGGCCTCACCGACATCGCGCTGAAAACGGCCGACTCCGGATATCTGACGCGCCGCCTCGTGGACGTCTCGCAGGACGTGATAATCCGCGAGCACGACTGCGGCACGCACGAGGGGATAGTTGTCTCCGCCGAGGAGGAAAACGGCAGCGTCATAAAGACGCTCGGCCAAGCGATCAGCGGGCGGTATCTGTCCAACGATATACAGGACCCGGAGACGGGCGAAACACTGTTCACGCGGGACGAAATGCTGACGGCCGCCGCCGGCGAGATACTTGAGGCGCGCGGGATCACGTCGGTAAAGGTGCGCACGGTGATCGAATGCGACGCCGAAAGCGGCGTCTGCGCGAAATGCTACGGCATCAACCTCGCCACGAGCGACCCGGTCTCGATAGGGGAGGCGGTCGGCGTCATCGCGGCGCAGAGCATAGGCGAGCCAGGAACTCAGCTCACGATGCGCACGTTCCACGCCGGCGGCGTCGCCGGGGACGATATCACACAGGGACTTCCGCGCGTCGAAGAGCTGTTTGAGGCGAGAAAGCCCAAAAAGGTTTCCATACTGTCCGAAACGGACGGCAGCATCGCCATTGAGGAGACGCGGAAAAACGCCGTAGTCGCCATCACGGTGACAAATCCCGACGACGGTGAGGTGAGGGTATATCAGACGCCGTATTCCGCGGGCATACGCGTAAAGCCCGGCGACGTCGTGAAAAAGGGAGAGCGTTTGACGGGCGGCGCGCTGAACGTGCACGACGTACTGCGCATCCGCGGCAAGGAGGACGCGCA